>DATFTF010000130.1:0-4525 GCA_035262245.1 Thermoanaerobaculia bacterium | reverse complement strand
GTCCGCGAAACTTGGTCGCGCCGCGAACCAGGGTCACGCACCAAGCCTTCCTTGCGCCTCACGCCTCGGTTCAGAAATCAAACGGCTCCGGAAAGATCTCCGAGAGCCTGTATCGCTTGCGGCTCCCTGCGGTGGTCGCGGAGACGATCGGCACGTCCCCGGCGAACTGCCAGAGGATCTGGCGGCAGGCGCCGCAGGGCGGCGTCGGGCTGTCGGCTCCCGTGACGACGGCCACGGCGCGAAACTTCCGGACGCCTTCCGACAGCGCCTTCCAGATCGCCACCCGCTCGGCGCAGACGGTCAGCCCGAACGTCGAATTCTCGACGTTGCAGCCGCCCCAGATCCTCCCGTGCTCGTCCTCGATGGCCGCTCCGACGGCGAAGCCACTGTAACGGCAGAGGGCGTTGCGGCGTGACTCTCCCGCCGCGGCGACCAGCGCGTCCTCCGAGGCCGGAACCGTCATCGATCCGCCTCGGCCGCGAGCTTTGGAACCGCGGCGGTGAGCAGACGAACGAAGCGGTCGCCGACCCGCCGGGTGGTCGCGAGGACCTCGTCGTGGACAAGGGGCTTCTTGAGAATGCCCGCCGCCATGTTGGTGATGGTCGAAATCCCCACCACACGCACCCCGGCGTGGCGCAGGGCGATCGCCTCGGGCACGGTGGACATCCCCACGGCATCCGCCCCCAGCTTTCTCCAGGCCCGGATCTCCGCGGGCGTTTCGTAAGAAGGACCGTGGAGGCCGACGTACACCCCCTGACGCAGAGGGATCTTGAGGCGCGCCGCCTCGGAACGGACGATCCTTCGCAGCTTCGCGTCGTAGACCTCACTCATGTCCGGGAAGCGCTCGCCGAACGCCTCTTCGTTGGGACCGACTAAGGGATTGCTGCCCATGGCATTGATGTGGTCGGTGATCAGCATGAGATCGCCGGGCCGGAAGGAGAGGCGCACGCCGCCGGCCGCGTTCGTCAGAATTACGACATGGACTCCGAGGCGCGCGAGGAGCCGTGCCGGAAACACGACGTCTTGCATCGGGCGACCTTCGTAGAAATGAATCCGGCCCGACAGGACGACGACGGGAGTCTTGCCGACCGAGCCGAGAACGAGCTCCCCCGCGTGCCCGACGACACCCGTGGGCACCGGAAAATGCGGGATCTCTCCGTACGGAATCGCCTGACGACCGGAGAGCTTCTCCGCGAACGCACCAAGCCCCGAGCCGAGGACGAGGCCGAGCACGGGGGACGTCGCCGCCTTCCGGCGCACCGACTCCGCCGCCGCGTCCAGCCGGCCCACCAGTCCGGTTGTGCTCACTTGAGCGTCGCTCCCCCGAACTCCCAGAAGAGTCCGGCGATCGAGGCAGTCATGAACGACACGAGCGATCCCGCCAGGAGCGCCCGAAATCCCAGCCTCGCCAGATCGGACTTGCGCGAGGGCGCGAGCCCGCCGATGCCGCCGATCTGTATGCCGATCGAGGAGAAGTTGGCGAAACCGCAGAGGGCGAAGGTGGCGATGAGCTTGCCCTTCTCCGAGAGCTGTCCGACCACGTCCTTCATCATGGAGAAGGCGAAGAATTCGTTGATGACGGTCTTGTTGGCGATCAGATTTCCGACGGTGTCCATGTCCTGCCTGGGCGCGCCGAGAATATAGGCGAGCGGCCCGAGAACCCAGCCGAAGATTCTCTGGAGCGAAAACTCGGGATCGCCCCAGAAGTGTCCGACCCAGCCGAGAAAGCCGTTGAACATCGCGACCAGCGCCACGAAGGCGATCAGCATGGCCGAGATGTTCAGGACCAACGTCATCCCCTGGGCGGCTCCGGACGCCGTCGCGTCGATGAAATTGGCGTTGGTCTTCTCCACTTCCATCTTGACCGTGCCCATCGTGGTGGGCGTTTCTGTCTCCGGCCACAGAATCTTGGCGATCAAGAATGTGCCGGGGGCGGCCATGACCGAAGCCGTGATCAGATATTTCAGCGGCGCGCCCATCGTGACGTAGGCCAGCATGACCGCTCCGGACACGTGGGCCATGCCGCCGGTCATCATGGTCAGCAGCTCGGAGGTGGTCATGGCCGGGATGTACGGGGCGATCATCACCGGCGCCTCGGTCTGTCCGATGAAGACGTTGGCCGCTACGCAGAGCGCCTCCGCTCCGGACACCCGCATCGTCTTCTGCATCACCCAGGCCATGGCCTTGACGATGACCTGGATAATCCCGAAGTGGTAGAGGAGCGAGAAGAAGGCGCAGATGAAGATGATGATCGGAAGGACCTTGAAGGCGAAGAGGAAGCCGCCGATGCCCGGGATGCCGAGCTTCTGGCCGATCGCGGACTGGTCGCCGGCCAGCCACCCGAAGAGAAAGGACGAGCCCTTGTCGGCGTAGCCGATGACGCTGGAGACCTTGTCGGAGAACGCTTCCAGCGCGTGCTTCCCGACGTCCCAGTCGAGAACCAGGAACGCGAACGCGAGCTGGAGTCCGAAGGCCCAGCCCACCGTGCGCCAGGCGATCGCCCGTCGGTTCTTAGACAGAGCCAGGGCCACGCCCACCACGACGGCCATTCCCGCGAGGCCGATGAACCGCATTCCGCCACCTCCGCGACGGAGGCTTCTTCGCCTTCCGCCTTCCGACCGGTCAAAAGCGCGCGCCGCGCGCGTCGAACTCCCGCCCTCGCCAGGTCAAGCGCCTTCGAATGACTCGGAGAAACAGAGAATGGCCGATGATACCCGCCCAGACGACCGCGAGGATAGGGTGGGTAAAGGCCGGCCAGAGCGGCTCGCCGATCGCCAGAGCCAGAGCCATCCGGGTCGCGACCAGCAGCCCGAAGCAGAGGGCGGCCAGAAGCAGATCGGGCGCCGGAACGGATGCCCCGGCGGCGGCGCCCACGAGGACCGCGAGGGGCAGGACGGAGAGGAGCAGGGTCGCCGCCAGAAAGGCGAACAGCAGGATCCCTACCCCTCCCGAGAAGAGGTACGCAGCGTTCTTGGAGAAACCGTTCCACACCTCGCGAAAGCCCCGGTACATGCGGACCGCAATCCGGTCCTCGGCCCGAACGACCTGCGTGCGATACCCGGCGTGTTTCAACAACAGAGCAAGTTTCACGTCGTCGATGACCGAGTCCTTCAAGGCGGCGTGCCCCCCGATCGCTTCGTATGCGGAGCGCCTCACGAGGTTGCCGGCTCCTCCACCAATGGCGAGCCAGCGCGCCCGGTCGCGATTGGCGAGAAACGCGGGCCCGCAGTAGAGGAGGAAGAGCAGGTTGGGCATGAGAACGTTTTCCCAGAAGCCGCGCGCCTCCATCCGGGGAACGAGCGCGAGCAGATCGATCCGGAGGCGCGTCAGGTGTCGGACGGCCTCCGAGGCGCATCGGGAGTCGTACCGGACATCGGCATCGGCGAAGAGCAGCACCTCCCCGCGGGCGGCGGCGGCTCCTCGCGCGAGCGCGCTCGGTTTGCCGAGCCAGCCCGGCCGGGGCTCCTCGCCCGGGACGATGCGCAGGCGCGAATTCCCGGCCGCGAGCTCCTCGAGGATCCGGCCCGTCGCGTCGGTCGAGCGATCCTCGACCACCACCACCTCGAAATCCCCGTAGTCCTGCGCCAGGTGGGAGCGCACGGCGGCGGCGATGTCGCGCTCTTCGTTGCGGGCGGGAATGACGATCGAAAGGCTCGGCAACACCGTCGCCGGAGGCATGGGCGGCTGGTGCGACAGCCGGGGTAGGGCCGCGAGGTTCACGCCGAGAAGGACGAGGGCCAGGACGACGAACGCTCCGGCGCAGAGCAGGAGAGTGTGCATGCACCCGCAGCCGTTTCAGCGCAGGAGAGCGGAAAGGACGCTCTCTCCTCGGGGTCCGGGTACGTTCAGCCACTCACCCGCGGTGGCGGAAAGATCGGCAAAGCCCCGTCGCACTCCCAGATCCACGTCTTCGCGGGCGGGCCGGCCGCAGGCCAGGAAAGGAACGTATTCTCGGGTGTGATCGGTCGAGACATCGGTCGCCTCGCATCCGTGGTCGGCGGTGAGGAAGAGGAGATCCTCCGGACCCATCGCGCGAATCAGATCCGGCAGGAGGCGGTCCAGGACCGAGAGGTTTCTTGCGAAACCGGCCGCATCGTTGCGGTGTCCGTACTTGCTGTCGAAATCGACGAGGTTGGTGAAGACGACATCGGCGCGACCGGAGGACAGGGCCTCGATGGTCACGCGGATCCCTTCGGCGTCGGAAGCAGTGTGCAGCGAATCGCTCAAGCCGCGCCCGGAAAAGATGTCGACGATCTTGCCGACGCCGAACACCGATTTACCGGCGGCCACAGCTCGGTCGAGCCAGGTCTCCCCGGTCGGCTCGACGGTGAAGTCGCGGCGGTTGGCCGTGCGCGTAAAGTTCCCCGGCCGTCCCACGAACGGGCGGGCGATGACGCGGCCGACGAGGTGCTCACCCGTCAGGAGCCGCCGAGCGAAGCGGCAGAGGTCCCAGAGCTTCTCGGGTGGCCACGGGTCCTCGTGGCAGGCCACCTGAAAGACGGAATCTCCTGACGTGTAGAGAATC
>DATFTF010000129.1:0-2024 GCA_035262245.1 Thermoanaerobaculia bacterium | reverse complement strand
TCTCCCCACGACGTCGCCCTGTGCAATCTCTTCGTCCGCCGCGAAGTCTTCGAGTCGCTCGGCGGCTTCGACGAGTCCTTCGGATACATCGGCGAGGACACCGACTTCGTGCGCCGCGCCATGGAGAAGGGCGTGGCCGTGGAGATCGACGGCGCTGTGCGCGTCCGCCACCGAAGGCGCGGATTTCCCGGCGCCTACCTGACCCAGCGGTGGCGCTATCGGGTCAAGACCGGTCGGCTCCTGGTCGAGCGCCCTGGCCTCCACGCCCGCGGCCGCATCGCGGGTTTCCTGGCGGCGGGATTCCTGGCCTCGGCCGCCGCCGCGCTCTACGGGCCGCGGTTTCTGCTTCCGGCGATCGCGGCTTACGCCGTGTTGACCTGGATCTGCTCCCTTCCCATCTGGCGGGAGGATCTCGCTCTCTTCCCGGCCGTTCCCTTCGCCTTTGCCGCGCACCATGCGACGTACTTCGCCGGCCTCCTAGTGGGGATGGCGCGCGGGGCGTTCTCCACGGCGCGATCGGGAGCGTCCTCTCGGCCGTCTACTCGGCCGTCTACTCGGACTACGGCGCGATGAACAACCTGGAGCTCGCCGCCCACTGGCTGCGCGGCCGGGAGACCCTTCCGCGGTACCTGATCCTGGGAATGACCAATCTCTGCAACTCCAAGTGCGTGACCTGCTTCTACTGGGACCATCTGAACGTCAACCGCCATCTGGAGCTGACTCTGGAGGAATACGACCGGTCGTTGGCCGACCTCCCATCGCTTTATTCCGTGGTTCTGACCGGCGGCGAGCCCACCTTGAATCGCGAGCTTCCCGACGTGACCCGCCTTCTCTATCGGCGCCACGACGCCTCCAACGTGACCATGCCGACCAACTCGCTCATCCCCGAGCAGGTCGAGGCCATCGTGGCGCGCGTGCTCGAGTCCCGCCGCGACGACCGCCAGACCTTCACCGTCGGCCTCTCCCTCGATCATCTCGGAGAGCGCCACGATCGCATCCGCGGAGCGCCGGGCAACTTCCCTAAGGTCATCGAGACCTACGGCCGGCTCGCGGCTCTCAAGCGCAAGTCGCGCGGCTTCACGCTCAACGTCCAGACCGTCCTCGCATCGTTCAATCAGGACGATCTGCCGGAGATCACCGGCTGGGTGTCTCGGAACCTTCCGGAGATCGATTTCCACTCCTTCGAGCTCCTGCGTCCCCCGTTTCCGGACCCGTCCATTCGCCCCCTGACGCCGCAGGAGTACGGGGACCGTCTGACGTTTCTCAAGCCCTACTGGGCGAAATTCGACCGCTACCGGCCGGTTCTGCGTAATCTCAAAATCGCGGCGCGCGAGGCGGAGCTCGAGACGCTCGAGCAGGAGCGGATGGTCTACAAGTGCTACGCCGGAACGATCTCCGGGGTCCTCAATCCCGAGGGGACGGTGGCACTGTGCGAGGTTCAGTGGGAGATCGGCAACATCCGCGACTTCGGGTATTCCTTCTCCCGGGCCTGGTTCTCCGAGAAGGCCGTCGAGATGCGGCGCCGCATCGCCGGCCGAGCATGCTGGTGCACGCACTCGTGCTTCATGACGTCGTCGCTGCCGTTTTCAGTCAAAGGCGCGGCGCACCTGGCCAAGACGGCTTTGCGAGCGGAGCCGACCGCACAATAAGAATATTGTTATTTCCCCGCCTCGCGCCTCACGAGCTCTTCACCGTCAGCCTGTCCTCCACTCTCTGCACGCCCGCGGTGTCCTGCGCGATCTGCATCGCGTCCCTCTTGACCTGATCGCTCTGGACCGTTCCCGACAGCGTGACGACTCCCAGGTTGGTCGCAACGCCGATCCGGGCCCCGGCCACGCGCTGGTCGGACTGGAGCTTGGTCTCGATGGTCGACGTGATGGCCGCGTCGCTGGGAGCGCCGGCGGCGGGAGCGGGAGAGGCGGAGCCGTTGGCGGCGACCTCGGCTTGCGCGGGAACGACGCTCAACTGATCACGCACGTCCTTGACATCCTCCGTGCCGCGGGCGAGCACGACCGCCCGCTCTT
>DATFTF010000128.1:0-3590 GCA_035262245.1 Thermoanaerobaculia bacterium | reverse complement strand
CGGGCGTTCTTCGTCGATCCTTCGGCCGCGAGGCAGGGGCTCGGGCGCAGCCTGATCGAGCTCTGCGCGGCGGCCGCTCGCGACTGGGGCTTTCGAGCCCTCGAGCTCGCCTCGACGCTTCCCGGCGTCCCGCTCTATAGGGCGACCGGCTTCACCGAAGTCGAACCGTTTGACATCGAGTTCCCCGGCGGCGTGCGCCTGCCACTCGTTCGGATGCGGCGGGAGCTCTAGGACTCTCCTGCGCTCTGGTGCCTGATCTGTGTTGCAGAAGCAAATTGTGAATTGTGAATTGCCAATTGTGAATCAGCGAAATACTTCCGCCCCATTCACAATTCACAATTGACCATTCACAATTTCCTGCCTAACGCGAACGTTTGGGCTTCGCCGGCTCCCAGGACTTCTTGCCGGCGGCAGCCGGCTTGGGTTTTTCGGCCGGCCCGGCTTTCTCCGCCGCCTTGAGCAGCGACTCGGCCAGCTTGCCGTGGCCGCTGTCGGAGCTTCCGATGTCGCCGGAGGGGCGGGTGGGACGCTTCTCCAGCGCCCATTCCAGGGCATAGGCCGCCGCGGCGAGCTCGGGCACCCAGAAACCGGACAGGCTCCGCGCCTTCTCCCGAATGGCGCGCACTTCTTCTCGGATTTCCTTGTCGCTCTTCACCGGCGGCCGCCCGGCGAAGAATAGCTCACAACTCGCGTTTCGGAAGGAATCAGAAGTTCCGGCGGTTTCCGATCTGGACGCTCGAGTCGTTCGTGCGGTTGTCCGCGGTGGCGGCGTACACCACGGCGCTTCCGGAGTTGACCAGAACGGAGAAGCTTTCGCTGGCGCTCGCCGCGGATCCCAGGAAGTCCGAGAGGCTGACCTGCACGAGATACTCCGGCGGATAGGCGCGTGTGACCGTGGAAATCACCGCGCCCGCGGCGCTGTAGCGAGTGATGGTCAGGAACGCGCCGTCGGCGAACGTGCGCACACCCACGTTCATCCGGTAATGAGCCGGATCGGCGGGCGTGGTGAATCGCGCCGTGTCGAACTGCTCCAGCGCCTCGGCCGCCGGGACGGCGGGCTCGGTGAATCCCGTAGTTCCGGCGGCACCGGCGTCGTTGAAGACCCGCGCCACGATCCAGGGGGGCGGGCTCTCGATCGAAACGACGTCGAGGCTGCCGACGCCCGAAGCGCTCAGGGCGCCGACCACGTCCGCGAAGCTGACCGTCTCACCCGGATTCAGATCGAAGTCGAGCGCGGGATCGGAGGACGAGGCCGAGATGAGCTGGGGATGGAAAACCAGGCGGCCCCGAATCGAGTACGGAGCGGGATTGGTCAGCTGCACCTCGGTGCGGAAGACGGATCCGAACTGCCCGGCTGCCGCGAGCACGACCGGCACGACGCCGATCCGCACCGCCAAGTCGCCCGCCGTCGCGCGCGCGGAGAGGGTGCCACGCACGAGGCTCATCGCATCGGACATCGACCTGTTCGACGTGACGTCGCCGGCAAAGAGGACCGTCTGTATGCCGGTTTCGTTCACCGTGCTTCCCACGCCGCCGCAGGCCGAGCCTCCGAGCTCGGCGACGCCGATGAGGTCGCGGGCCTGAAGCGCCATGGGGGGAGAGAGGGAGACGACCAGGAGAGATCGCACTGCGGGGAAAGGTCCTCGCTCGCCGAGGTAGGCGAGGACCGCTCCCGAGGGGCTCGGCCGGAAGAATTTCAGCTTGAAGCCGGGCGAGCAGCCGCTGATGCCTCCTCCGCTCCATTGGACCGTCGCCGAGGTGAACGATCCGGCGGCGGAGGCCGGCGAGGCCAGGTCGACGACGGTCGTGGCGCCGGCGGGCAGCACCAGGGGGGTCAGGGCCTGGGAGAGGAGCTGTCCCACGACGGGACTCTCGGCCGAAGCAGCAGGCGCTCCGGCGGCCGCCGCCAGCGCGATGAGCACCGCCCGGGCCGCGCCGATCCGCCGCCGTGACGCGAAGCCGTCCATCTGAGGCGCATTCTACGACCCGACCCGGACCGATCTGAGAACGCGGGACCGGAGCTCAGGCCTCCGCGCGCGGCTCTTCCGCGGCGACGGACTCGACGAAACGCCGATAGCTTTCGTTGGCCTTGACGGTGAGCGCGAAGCCGGTGGGAAGGACTCCCCGCAGCAGAACGGAGGGATGGTAGATGCGGACGACCTCGCCCTGGATCAGAAGCTGGCGGCCGTCGGCGAAACGCATGGTCGCCACGATCTTCTGGCCCTCCCGGGGAAGACGGCTCGTCCGCACGAACATGCCGCTCACGGAGACGTCGTAGGTGATACCGGTGGTCTTGGTGTCGTTGGGAGAGAAGTCGATGAGCACTTCTGCCCGATACCGGGGCGAGGCCCGGCGGTCGGCCGACGACAGGGACGTTCCTACCATCGAGCGGAGAATCTCCTACGCTCTGAAGAAGCAAGATCTCTACCGCCCTGCAACACATTGAGCCGCCTGGGGATTGCGCGGGAAAGCGGAGGGAGGCCCGGGAATCCCGTCACTTTTCGTAACGTGCCGCGACTCCCGCCGGGCTGCCCCGGAGGGCGGAGTACAATATATATATTGTTACCTGGGAGGCCGACGGCCTAACCGAAGGAGAGCGGACGCTCGACGACGGGGTTGAACTTCCAGACGTATTCGTACAGCCCGAGGAACGACAGCGTCTTCTGGTACTGCACGGAGATGGTGATGCTCTCGCGGGTTCGAACGATCTCGATCTGCTCCTTGGTGATCGGAATCTCCTGCTCCTGCGCCGCCTTGAGCAGCTCCTGGATGATCTGGGGATTGCCCCTGTTCGAGCCGAAGGCCGCCTCCTCCCGCATGACATCCTCGAAGCGCGATGCCGCGAGCTTGACCGGCACGACGACCCACCCCACGTAGATGATGGCGGCGGCGAGGAGCAGCCAAATGACGCATCCCAGGCGGCCCTCGCCGCGCTCCCTGGGACGCCAGGGGCGGTTGTTCGGTACCGAATGCACTGAGAGGATTTTAGCGCCTTTCACGTCGCCTCCGCTGCAGGAAATGGTCTGCGCCTGCGGCGCACCGGCCTGCGGCTCGGCCAAAGGGCCTCGACCGCAGGCCTGACCATTTGCCTCCGCTCCGGCTCCCCGCGGCGTGCGCCTCCTCCCTCGGTTACTTCGGGAGACTACGCACGCCGCGGACGGGGCTAAGACCGGACAACCGGAGCCCTTCGCAACGCGACAAAGTTTCGCGGACTGGATCCGCGAAACGACTCGCGTTGCGGGAGCCGGAGCGGAGTTCGTCGATCAGCCGGGCCGTCGAGGCCGCACCCGGCCGAGCGGACCGGCGGTGCGCCCATCGGGCGCAGATCGACGAACTCCGCGTAGGCGACGGTTTATGGAATTCGGATGGTGAAGCCGAAGGAGCTCTCGATCGGGTTGCCCCGAGCGTCGGTGCCGGGCCGGAAGCGGAACCGCCGGACCGCGTCGAGCGCCGCCCGGTCGCACTCCGGACAGACCGACCCGATCACCCGCGCGCTCAAGAGATTCCCGTCGGGGCCGACGACCGCGACCATGCCGATGGCCTGGTTGTGGTGCGCGGCGGCGATGTCAGGTGCAAGCACGAGCGGGGTT
>DATFTF010000127.1:0-13248 GCA_035262245.1 Thermoanaerobaculia bacterium | reverse complement strand
GTTTCCCGCCTCACGAACCGGTAGCCCACATGCCACGCGGAAACACGCGTCTCGCGGTCGCGGATCAGGCCCTCAGCGGCAAAAGCCTTCTCCAGATCCGATAGCTCGAGGCGGTGGACGGCGGGCGTCGACGGCCCCATGACCTTCTTCATCGCCGTCACGACCCACAGGGCGCCGGCGGGCTCGAGCCGTTTGAGAACCGCGTCGAACAGCGATCGGGACCCCACCCGACTTTCGCGCCAGACGAGGATGGCCTCGAAGCGGGATTTGATCGACCGGATCGCGTCGGCTTCGACCGCCTCTGCGGCCTGCCCGAGCGGCCGTTCGGCGTCGATCAAGGCTCGCAAAGACGCCGGCGAATCGACGAGGAGAAGGCTCCGCGGCGAGGAGAGATCCAGCCGCTCGGCCAGAGCGGTCGGGTTCTTGAGGGCGACGGCGTGCGCGCGAAGTTCCTCAGGCTCTGTCACAAGCGCCTTGGCACGACCTTCGCTCATGAGGGGACGGGGCTCGACGAGTGGGCTCCGCGCAAGGAAGGAGGAGAACCATCGTGCTTTGGACCATCTTTGTCATTCTGCTGATTCTCTGGCTGCTGGGGCTCGTCTCGGGCTACACCCTCGGGGGCTTTGTCCACATCCTTCTGGTGATCGCGGTCGTCGTTCTCATCATCCGGTTGATTCAGGGGCGTCCAATCGCTTGAGCACGGTTACGGTTCCTGAGGGCCGGCCGGTCCATTCCGGCTGGCTCTCTTTCAGCTTTGGGTGGGACGTAAGGCGGCCCACAGCAGATAACCGATGAACAGGGCGGCGGCGAGCAACACGAAGACCGACGAGCCGGGGAACGACCGCCGCACCAACGAATAGAGCAAGTAGAAAACCACACCGAACACCGGGATCGACAGCAGAATGAAGAGCGAGGCGCCGGAGCGCCCGGGCCTCTTCCCGTCCAGCGGAACGAGTTTCATCATCTCCAGTTGCCGGGCGGCCTCGGGGCTGATCTGCGGACGGTCGACCCACTTGAGCGCCTCCGGCTCCGGCACTCCCTGCTTCAGCTCGGCCGGAAACGCCGCCCCGCAGTAGACGCAATGGTCCATCTTCCACGCCGCGATGCGTCGGCCGCACTTCGGGCAGCCCGGAAGGGGAGGGGTGCTCATGGGGAAATTGTAGGGGAATCGGGTGATCGGGTCATCGGGTCATCGGGTCATCGGGTTATGTTTCCATGGAGTTGCTTTCAAGCCGAAATCACCAAATCACCCGATCGCCAGATCACCCGATTCCTCGCGGTATGCTGCTCGGACGCCGATGAGAAGCAAGATCCCCGTCGGCTTGTTGGGCGCGACAGGCACCGTCGGCCAGCGCTTTGTCGAGCGCCTGGCCGTGCACCCCTGGTTCGAGCTGACGGCGGTTGCCGCTTCGGAGCGTTCTGCGGGCAGGAGCTACGGCGAGGCGGCGCACTGGCGGCTCCCCGGCGCCTTGCCGGAACGGATCGCCGCGATGGTCCTCGCGGCGCCGACGGCGGATCTGCCCTGCCGGATCGTCTTCTCCGCTCTGGACGCCGGAGCGGCGCGGGAGCTCGAGCCGGCGGCCGCGCGCCAGGACAAGTGGGTCTTTTCCAACGCTTCGGCCTTCCGCATGGAACCGGACGTTCCGCTGCTCATCCCCGAGATCAACGCAGGCGCCCTGTCGGTCCTGGAGCGGCAGCGCCGCGAGCGCGGCTGGCGGGGCGCCCTCGTCACCAACGCCAACTGCTCCACGATGTTTCTGGCGATGGCTCTGGCGCCGCTCGATCGGGCCTTCGGCGTGGACAAAGTTTTCGTAACCACGCTCCAGGCCGTCTCGGGAGCCGGTTATCCCGGGGTGGCCTCCCTCGACATTCTCGGCAACGTGATCCCGGACATTCCCGAGGAGGCCGCCAAGATCGAGCGGGAGACCGCCAAGATCCTCGGCTCTGACGAGGGCGCTCCGGCGCCGGTCGCGATCTCGGCGATGACCTATCGGGTGCCGGTCGAGGACGGCCACACGGAGTCGGTGTCGGTCGCCTTGAGGCGCCGCGCCGCGGCCGGTGAAGTCATCGAGGCCTGGCGCAATTTTCGGGGCTCCGAGGACGTGCGCTCTCTTCCCTCCGCTCCTCCTCGACCGGTCGAGTATTGCGAGGGCGCCCACCGTCCCCAGCCGCGTCGCGACGCCGATCGCGGGCATGGAATGATCGCGTCGGTGGGCGGATTGAAGCCCTGCCCGCTCCTGGACTGGAAGTTCACCGCGCTCGGCCACAACACGGTGCGGGGCGCCGCCGGAGCTTCGATCCTCAATGCCGAGTACGCCGCGGCGCGGGGGCTCCTCGACTGATCGTCCAGAAGTTCGGCGGAACGTCCGTCGAGGACGGGCCGGCCCTGGAGCGGCTCTGCGCAATCGTGTCGCGGGCCCGGGACGAGCATCCGCTGATCGTCGTCTCGGCGATGGGTAAAACGACCAATCGCCTGGTCGAGGCTCTGGAGATCGCCGTCGGCGGCGACGAGGCGGCGGCCGTCGATCGGATTGCGCGTTTGCGACGGGACACGCTCGCGACGGTGGACCGCTTCTTCGGTCAGGGAGCGCAGCGCGTCGGGCAGCAGATCGGTTTGAACTTCACCGAGCTCGATCGGATGGCTCGCGCCGTTTCCGCTCTGCGCTCGGTCCCCGCCGCGAGCCGTGACCAGTTCCTCGCGCACGGCGAGCTCGTTTCTTCGGTGGTGGCGGCCGAGGCGCTGGCTCTCTACGGCCTGCCGGCCGTTCGGCTCGACGCGCGCGACGTCATGGTGACCGACGAGCGATTCGGCCGTGCACAGCCGGATTTTTCGGAGACCGCCGCCCGCGCGCGCGCCCGCCTGGCGCCGTTGTGTGACGGGGGCAGGATTCCGGTCCTCGGCGGTTACATCGGGGCCAGCCGCGAGGGAGGCCAGACCACCACGCTCGGCCGGGGCGGCTCGGACTACAGCGCGGCCATCCTCGGCGCCGCGCTGGACGCCTCGGTGGTCGAGATCTGGACCGACGTCGACGGGATGATGACCGCCGACCCGCGCATCGTCGCCGAGGCTCGGGTCATCGACCGGATGTCCGCGGACGAAGCCTCGGAGCTCGCCTACTTCGGCGCGCGGGTCCTGCACCCGCTGACCCTGGAGCCGGCCATGGAGAAGGGGATCCCGGTCCGCGTTCGCAACTCGCGCAAGCCTGAGCTGACGGGCACCGAGATCCATGCGACGGCTCCATCGGGAGCGAGCCACGTTCGCTCGATCGCCTGCAAGCGCGGCATCGTGACGGTGGACGTCACGACCAGCCGGATGCTGATGGCCAGCGGTTTCCTCCAGCGCCTCTTCGAAGTGTTCGCGCGCCACGAGGCGTCGGTGGACATGGTGACCACATCGGAAATCTCCGTCTCGGTCACGCTCGACGATGCTTCGCGCCTCTCCGCCATCCGGCGGGATCTGGAAGGGCTCGGACACGTCGACGTGGCCCGCGACCGCGCGATGATTTGCCTGGTGGGCCAGGACCTGAAGTTCACGCCCGGCATCGCCGCGCGCATCTTCAAGGCCGTCGACAGGATCAACATTCTGATGATCTCGCAGGGGGCGTCGCGCCGGAACGTCTCGTTCGTGGTGGAGGAGAAGGACGTGGAGGAGGCGGTGCGGCGGCTGCATCGGGAGTTCTTCGGATGAGCGTGAGCTGATAGCTTTTGTCCATGCGCTTCGGCATCGTCGGCGCAGGCAAGATGGGAAGTGAGATCGAGGCCGTGGCGCGCGATCGCGGCCACGACGTCGTGTGGAGGCTTTCGTCGCGGGAGAATCCTGAGGGCCGCGGCATCACCGTGGAGAGAGCCGGATCCGCGGATGTGATCTTCGAGTTCACCGGTCCGGCTTCGGTTACCCCGAATCTGCTGGCCCTTGCCGCCCGGGGCGCCACCGTCGTGTGCGGAACGACGGGTTGGGCGCAGGACCTCCCCCGGGTAGCCGAGGCGTTCGACGCCGGCGGCGGCGCCCTGGTCCATGCCGCCAACTTCTCCGTCGGCGTCCGGCACTTCTTCGATCTGGTCACCCGGGCCGCGCGCCTCTATCCGCCGGCCGGCTACGCCACCTACCTCGTCGAGGAGCACCACGCCGAGAAGCGCGATGCCCCGTCGGGAACCGCGAGGACCATCGCGGCGATTTTCGAGATGGAGACGGGGTCGAGCCTTCCGGTCACCAGCGTGCGCGCCGGCGCGATTCCCGGAACCCACCGGTTGGTCTTCGATTCCCCGGAAGACGACGTGGAGATCGTCCACCGGGCTCATGGCCGGCGGGGGTTCGCCAGGGGAGCGGTCTGGGCGGCGGAGCGGATCGCCGGCCGCAAGGGCGTGATGGAATTCGGACAGCTCCTGGAAGAAGTGCAGAGGCGCCCGTGAGGGCGCGGCCCCCAAGAGAAGGAGGACGTCCCGTGAAAGCTGCAGCGACGGCGGCCAAGACATCGGTTTACCGGTTGGACTGGTCCGGGTGCGGCACGGCCCTGATCACGCCGTTTGACGAGAGGGGGCGAATCGACTTCGGGGCGCTGGAGCGGCTGGTGGACTGGCAGATCAGCGAGGGGATCGATTTCATCGTCCCCTGCGGCACCACCGGCGAGTCGGCGACGCTTTCCGGATCCGAGCGCAAGGCGGTCACCGCGGCGGTGGTCAAGGCCGCCTCCGGACGGGTTCCCATTCTCGCGGGAGCGGGAGGAAACCATACCGCGAAGTCGGTGTTCTGGGCCCGCGACGCGGCGGCGGCCGGCGCCAACGGAATTCTCTCGGTCTCTCCCATGTACAACAAGCCCTCGCCGGAGGGTCTCTTCCGCCACTTTTCGCTGATCGCGGAGGCGACCGAGCTTCCGCTGGTCGTGTACAACGTGCCGGGGCGCACCGGCTCGGACCTCGACGTGGAGACCATCCGGCGGCTGGCGGAGATCCCGCGCGTGGTCGGCCTGAAGGAGGCCTCTCCGAACTTCGGCAAGATCGCCCGGCTGATGACCGTCCTTCCGGAGGACTTCGTCGTGTATTCGGGAGAGGATGCCACCGCGCTCGCGCTCATCGCCCTGGGCGGTCGAGGCGTCATCTCGGTCGCGTCCAACGAGATTCCCCGGGAGATGACCGCGTTGATCCGCGCGGCCTTGAACGGAGAATGGGAGGAGGCGCGGTCCCTCCAGCGGGAATGGCTGCCGCTGATGGAGATGAACTTCTGGGAGTCGAGCCCCGGTCCGGTCAAGTGCGCCCTGGGCCTGATGGGCAGGTGCGGCGACACGCTGCGACTGCCCCTCGCTTCGGTGCGCGACGAGACGCGGCGGAAGATCCAGGCCCTCCTCTCCGGCCACAAGCTGCTGCCCAGGAAGGCCACGCGTTGAGCCGGGGCGGGCTGGCCGAGCGGATCGAGACGATCGTTTCGCATCCGGCCGGCGTTCCCTCCGGCGAGCAGCGCGCGGCCTTCGACGAGCTCAAGGCCGGCTTGAACGACGGATCGATTCGGGCCGCGACTCGCGAGGGAGACCGCTGGGTGGTGCACCGCTGGGTGAAACAGGGGATTCTTCTGGGCTTTCGCATCGGCGCGCTCACACGCACGCTCTCCGCAAGCGGGTTTCTTTTCTTCGACAAGGACACCCTGCCGCTCAAGGACGTCGCGGCCTCCTCCGGAGTGCGCATCGTCCCGGGCGGCACGGCGTTGCGCGACGGCTGCTATGTCGCTCCGGGCGTCACGATCATGCCGCCGGCTTACGTGAACATCGGCGCCTGGGTCGGTGCGGGGACCCTGATCGACTCCCACGCTCTGGTGGGATCCTGCGCCCAGATCGGCGAGCGCGTGCATCTCTCCGCCGCGGCGCAGATCGGCGGCGTGCTCGAGCCGGTCGGGGAGCTGCCGGTGATCGTCGAGGACGACGTCCTGATCGGAGGCAACTGCGGTGTCTACGAAGGCGCGATCGTCCGTTCCCGGGCGGTGCTCGCCGCGGGAGTCGTGCTGACGGGAGGGACGCCGGTCTACGACCTGGTGCGAGAAAGGGAGTATCGCAGGCGCCTCGGCGAGCCGCTGGAGATCCCCGAGGGAGCCGTTGTGGTGCCCGGCGCCCGGGCGCTGCAGGAGGGCCCCGGGGCGCAGTGGGGGCTCTCGCTCCAGACGCCGGTCATCGTCAAGTACCGGGACGCCAGGACCGACGCGTCGGTGGGCCTGGAAGAGCTGTTGCGGTAGTCGTCGCAGTTGTGAATTGTGAATTGTGAATTGTGAATGGACTGAGCATGTTCGCCCTATTCACAATTCACAATTGACGATTCACAATTTCGTCCCACGCGAAGAAGGCCGGACCTTAGACCTTAGACGTCATCGAACGTTCATCGCCCGAGCTGGGCGACGTTCTGAAGGTACCGGGCGAACGCGGCCATGCCTCCCTCCGCCTGGGACCAGTCGTAGTTCTCGTTGGGAGCGTGGTAGCCGTGCTCGGGCAGCGACAGCCCGAGGAAGAAGACCGGCGTCTTCAAGACCTTCTCCATCGAAAGCACCGCACCGATCGAGCCGCCTTCGCGCACGAAGACCGGCTCCTTGCCGAAGGCGAACTTCATCGCCTCTTTGATCGCGTCCGCGTAGGGCCCGCTGGTCCTCCCCTCGTAGGCGGCGAGGGCGTGCTCGGCGCTGACCTTCACGTCCGGATTCTTCGATTTGACGAAGTCCGTCACCATCTTGACGATCTTCCTGGGATTCATCTTGGGGACCAGCCTGCAGGAGACGATGGCGGTCGCCTTGGGCGGAATGACGGTCTTGACGCCGGGGCCCTGATAGCCGCCGGCGATGCCGTGGACCTCGAAGGTCGGCATCATCCAGATCCGCTTCATGACTTCCATCGGGTCTTCCACCCGCAGCTTCTTGTAGAGGTGGTCCTTCTTGAATCCCTGGACTGTAAATCCGCTCTTCTTGAGGTCCTCGAGCTCCTTCTTCGAGGGCGGAACGACGTCGGCGTAGAAGCCCGGGATCTTGACGCGCCCGGTCTTGCCGTCCATACACTCGGAGATCAACTGGCAGAGCTCTGCGACCGGATTGCGGGCCGCCCCGCCGGCCGTTCCGGAGTGCTGGTCGGTCCGACCGGTCTGCAGCTCGAATCGGAACCCCTGGAGTCCCCGCAGCCCCGCCGGCTGAGCGGGACGTGACCGCGAAACCCACACCGTGTCGGAGACGACGACCGAATCGGTCGCGAAGGCTCGGGCGTTGGCGCGGATGGTGTCCTCGAAATGGGGGCTGCCGATTTCTTCCTCGAGCTCCCAGAGAAGCCGGATGTTGATCGGAATCCCGCGTTCCCAGGCATATCGGACGCCGAAGAGCGCCGAGATGGCCGGACCCTTGTCGTCGGTCGTGCCGCGGCCGAAATAGCGGTCCTCTCGCCGGGTGAACCGAAAGGGGGGCGTCTTCCAGTCGTCCCCTTCCGCGGGCTGCACGTCCAGGTGGTTGTAGAGAGTGATGGTGGGATAGCCCTCGCCGCGGTCGAAGCGGCCGTAGACGATGGGGTGGCCCTTCGTCTCGTAGACCTCGGCCTGGCCCCCGCACGACTGAATCAAACGAGCGGCGTATTCCGCTCCCCGGCGCACCTCGCTCTTGCGATCCGGCTCGACGGAAACCGTGGGGATCTCGACGATCTCGGAGAGAACGCGCTCGAACTCGGTGCGGTTGGCCTCGGCGAACTGCTTGAGATCCTGGCGGGAGAATCCGTTGTTCATCGGCGCTTCCCCTTTCGCGGCGCGCGGAGCGACTCCGTTTTCCGCGCACAGAGGGGCGAGATTCTATTACCTTTCCCGGATCGGAAATCCGTTGGGAACGCTCGCTGCGCTGCTCTTTTTTCTTCTGCCCGGCCTCCTTCTGGTGCGCCGGGAGGAGTGGGCGCGGAGCGAGCCGATCGAGCTCGCCGGTGTGGCCTTCGCGGGCTCGGCCGCGCTCTGGTCGGCGGGGTTCTGGGCGCTGCGGTTTCTGCCCTTCTCCTGGAAGGCGGCCGGTCTTATCGCCGTCCCGCTCGCTGCGGCGTTCGTCCTGGTCCGGCGCGGCGCCGTCCGGGCAGGAGCGGCGGCATGGCGGCGAAACCCGTGGTTCTCGCTCGGACAGGCCGCCTTCCTCGCTGCCGTCTGCGTCCTGAGGCTGTCCTTCACCGTAACCCACGTGGGGTACTCCGGTGGCGACATGACCGCTCACGCGACGATGGCCGAGGAGATCGTCCTGGCCGACGGGTTTCCTCAATCCCAGGAACCGCTCCTGCCCATCGGGAGCTTCGGCGCGGTCGCTCCCGGCTTTCACGCGCTGGCCGCGCTGGACAGCCTGTGGTCCGGCGCCCCAACTTACCGTTCAACAATATATATCTTGTGTCTCGCGCTGGCCGGAATGTCCTTCGCCCTGTATGCGCTGCTGCGGGCGCTCTCTTTTTCCCCCGCCGCTGCGGCCGCGGCCAGCGCCGGCGCGCTCTTTCTCCCAAGAAATCCTCAGTTCTTCGAGCAGTGGGGAGGCGCCCCCTCGATCCTGGCGGCCCTGATCGGGCTCCTGCTTTTGCGCGACCTGCTCGCCTTCGGGAACGACGCGGACCTCGGGCGTGCCCTCCGGGCGGGAGTCCTGGCCGCCGGCGTCGTCACGGTCCACGTTCTGCCGGCGGTGGGTCTTCTGGCGATCGGGCCGTGCCTGGTGCTGCTGCGAATGGCGCGGGGCGGCACGGAGTGGCGCCGCGGATTG
The DNA here is from genome assembly GCA_035262245.1 of Thermoanaerobaculia bacterium. GTDB lineage: Bacteria > Acidobacteriota > Thermoanaerobaculia > UBA5066 > Gp7-AA6 > DATFTF01. The sequence goes on along the minus strand of DATFTF010000127.1, from coordinate 4,523 downwards.
CGCGACATCCTCGTCGCGGGAGCCACCGCGCTCGTTCTGGTTCTCCCGTTTCTTTTACTCGGGCTCAAGACGCCCGTGCCCGGCATGGCTTCCTGGACGCGGGAGTGGTTCGCCGCCGAGACGCGAGGCGCCGCGCATCTGGCCGCTCGCTTCGCGCCGTGGCTCGGGCCGCGCCCCCGCGCCGCGCTCTGGCCGTTTTTTCTGATCGCCTATCTGGGAGGGCTGCCGACGCTCGTCCTGGCTCTCGGTCTCCCGTTCGCGGTTCTGGGTCCGCGCCGCGAGGCCGGCGCCGCCGCGTTTCTGATCCTGGCCGTCGAGGCGCTGCTCTTTTCCGTCGCTTTGACGGAATCGCTCCCCGGTTGGCCGGCTCTCTATCCCACGCGCGTCGGGCTCTGGCTGGTCGTGCCGGTCGGCATCGTCGCCGCCGAGCTCGTCACGCGGGTCGCGCGCGCGCCTCGAAGCATCGCCGGTCCCGCCCTGTTCCTTTTCGCCGCGGCCTTTGCCGTCGAGGGCGCGCGGCTCTCCGCGGTCCGCTTCGGCACCGCGTTCTACGGCGAGGCCCGCGACGGGCGCACATCCGTCGGCGCGCTTCTCGCCAACGAGGCGGCAGGCGGCGCCTTCTGGGTTGCTACGTTCTGCAGCGACGTCGCGGCGGTGACCAGTGAAGACATCGCCGCGCTGGCCTGGGCGGGCGCGCACACTCCGCCGGACGCCGTCTTCGCCAACAATCCCGGGGACGGCGGAGCGCTTCTGCCGGCGCTCGCCCATCGCAAGATTCTCGAGCCGCACTACTACTGGTTCTTCGATCGGGACGAGTTCGCCGCGTGGCGCGCGCGGGCCCAACCCGGCTATGTCTTCGTCGGGGCGCGGCCGGCGCCGGCCTGGGGACGTTGGTGGACGGGAGAGTTGCTGGACCGCGATTCGCGGTACCGACTCGTCGCCCGTTTCGGAGAGGCCCGCGTCTATCAGATTGCCGCGGCGCCCGCCGGCGGGGCCCGCTCGAGCCTGCCCGGGCCTACTTCTTCTTCGCCGGCCGCGCGCTCTTCTTCGCCTTCTTCCGAACGGGCTTGCGCGCCCCCGGTTTTTTCGCGGCGGCTTTGGGCGCTGCTTTCTTGGAACGAGCCGGCGCCGCGGGCTTGGCCTTGCCGCCTCCGGCCGCCAGTTGCGCGGCGGCCTTTTTGGCCCGAGCGTTCTTGCGCGCCAGCGCGGCGGCCTCTTTCTTTTCCAGCGCCCGCGCCTGCGCCTCCTTCTCCTTCTCCTCCAGGACCTCCGCGAGCTCCTCCTCGCTCACCCGCATCGCGTGCGGCAGGCGTTTCTTGACGAACTCCAGACGCTCGTCGGGCACATGGAGAAGGAAGAGAGAGGCCTCGCGCGTCTCCCGCGCCTTGGCCAGGTAATCTGCGGTCTCCAGAGCGTGGGAAGGCGCGTAGGAGAAGTCGACGGCGATGGCGTACGGCTTCTCCTTCTTGGCCAGCTCGAAGAATTCCGGCCAGCGCGGCTCGGTCACCACGATGTGGGCGCCGCTCTTAGCGAGCCTCTGGACTCTCCCGCCGCGCTCCGCGGCGTTGTAGTGAAGGTAGAGAACGCTCATGGGCGAGGGGGACTATAGCAAGAGATTGAGGATTGATTCATTGATCCATTGGCTTGGGGCGAAGGCGCTCGACGCGCCCCAATCCGACAATGAATCAATGATTCCATGAATCAATTCCGCAATGAATCAACTCCTCCCGTCTTCCCGATAGTGACTTCCCCTCGACACCCGGTTGTCCGAGGCTGCGCGGCGGATGGCGAGCGCCGTCTGGACTCCGTTGCGCAGGCCGACCAGGTCGTCGGACATCGTGCCCCGACGGTAGAAGTCCTCGATCTCGACCTGGAGCTCGGAGAGGATGCGGCCGGCTCGGTCCAGGCGCTTCTCGGACCGGAGGAGCCCCACGTAGTTCCACATGGTGTGCCGGATCACCATCCAGTCCTGCGCGATCAGGGCCGGATCGACCGGCTCGTGCTCGGGCTGCCAGGGCCGGACGTTGGGCAGATGGCGGCCCGAGCTGCGCCGCGCCTGGTCGGCCGCGGCCACGCCGGCGCGCCAGCCCCAGAGCAGACCCTCCAGCAACGAAGTCGAGGCCAGACGGTTGGCGCCATGCACGCCGGTGCAGGAGACCTCGCCGACCGCGCGCAGGTGGCCGAGCGTCGTGCGCCCGTCGCCGTCGACCGCCACGCCGCCGCAGGAGTAGTGCGCGGCGGGAACGACCGGCACGGGGCCGGAGGTCAGATCGAAGCCGAGATCCTGGCAGCGCTGCGTGAGTCCGGGAAAGCGCTCGCGGATCCAGTCCGCTGGCTTGTGGGAAATGTCCAGGAGAGCATGCGGCTCGTCTTTTTCCAGCATGCGCTTGTGGATGGCCCGCGCCACGACGTCGCGGGGAGCGAGCTCGGCGTCGGGATGGACCTGGTGAAGAAACGGCCTTCCCTGTGCGTCGGTGATCCGCGCGCCCTCCCCGCGGAGCGCTTCGGAGAGAAGGAGGCGCCCCCGCGCGTGCACCAGCGCAGTGGGGTGGAACTGGATGAACTCCAGGTTCAGGAGCCGCGCCCCCGCACGCCGGGCCATGGCGATGCCGTCGCCGCGCGCTCCCTGCGGGTTGGTCGTGTGGAGATAGACCTGGCCGAGGCCGCCGGTGGCCAGAATCGTCTCCCGCGCCAGCAGAGCCTGGACGCCGTCGTCGATCCGGCGGGCGAGCAGGTACGCGCCGATGACGGCCGGAGGCCGATAACGGTCGGTCGCGTCGACGGAGTCGTGAGACAGCGTGAGCAGATCGACGGCCGTCGTCTCCAAGCGCCAGCGGATGCGCGTCTCCTTGCGGCACGCTGCGATCAGCGCGCGCTCGATCGGGGCTCCCGTTTCGTCCTTGACGTGGAGGACGCGCGGGACGGAGTGCGCGCCTTCGAGCGTCCAGTGGAATCCGGAGCTCTCGCGATCGAATGGAACGGCCAGCTCCTCGACCAGCAGTTTCTGGACCAGGTCCGGACCCTCGCGGGCGAGAAGTTCCACTGCGTCGGGGAAGCAGAGCCCGTCGCCGGCGCGCTCGATGTCGCGGGCCAGCTGCTCCGGGGTATCTCCGGGCGGGCGGGCCACGATCCCGCCCTGGGCGTAGTAGGTGTTGGATTCCCGCGCCTGGGCCGCGCGCGTGACCAGGGTCACCTCCGCGCCGCCTCGGGCCGCGGCCAGAGCCGCCGCGCAGCCCGCCACGCCGGTGCCCAGAACCAGGACGTCCGTCGTGTCGCTCATGCTCCGGGCTCCGCCGAAGCCGGCGACTCCGTCAGCTCCAGGGAGATGTCCGCGGCGACCACCGAGTGGGTGAGGGCGCCGACGGAGATGGCGTCGGGTCCCGCCTCGGCATAGGCGCGGACATTGTCCAGACGCACGCTGCCCGACGCCTCGAGCGACGGCGGTCTGGCGCAGGCCCGGGCCAGCGTGCACCAGCGCGCCACGGTCTCCGGTTTCTGGTTGTCGATCAGGATCGAGTCCGCGCCCGCTGCCAGGGCCTGTAGCAAGTCATCCTCCGACTCCACCTCCGCTTCGATGAGCATCCCGGCCGGTGCGGCGCGGCGAGCCCTTCGGATCGCCTCGCCCACGCCTCCCGCGAGCCGGCGGTGGTTGTCCTTGATGAGCACCATGCTCGCGAGACTGTAGCGGTGGTTGACGCCGCCTCCGTCCCGGACGGCCTGGCGGTCAAAGGGGCGCAGTCCGGGAGCGGTCTTGCGCGTATCGAGAATGCGGCATCCGGTCCCGGCGACGGCATCGACAAACCGGCGCGTGGTCGTGGCGATTCCGCACATGCGCTGGAGCAGATTCAAAGCGACCCGCTCGCCGGTCAGAATCGCCCGGGCGCCTCCCGACAGGACCGCCAGGCGGCGCCCTGCGTCGACGCGCTCGCCCGCGTGAGCGTCCTCTTCCCACGCCAGCCCGGCATCCAGAAGCTCGAACACCCGACGCGCCACAGGCAGACCCGAGACGACGCAGGCCGACCGCGCCAGGAGCTCTCCCGTTGCGCGGCGATCCGCGGGGACGGTCGCCTCCGTCGTCACATCCCCGGTTCCCACGTCCTCGGAGAGAAACCCGCGCAGCCGCGCGTCGAGCTCGGGCCCGGCGAGAGACTCCATCGTTGGCCCGAAGGATATATTTTTCCTGGAGCGCGCCCGGCGCGCAGAGCCTCAGCGGGAGGCTCGATCCATGGCGCCGGCTCGCGCAGTCGCGCCAGGATCCTTCCCCCCAGGGCCTTGCCCCGCTCGGTCAGCTCCAGGAGCTGGTATAAGCAGACACCGAGGGCAGCCGACGCAAGGGCCGGCCGCCGACGGAGGCAGCGCGATGCACCCCGCCGAGTCACCTGTCCCTGAGGCGGCTCGCCGCCGGAGAACGCGCGCGTGGCGCGACCAACCTCCGACACCGGGACTCCGGCACCGATCTTGTTAGAGGGAGCGCTGGGGTGGTAACGACATGATCGACTTCGGTGCGGCCTCTCCGACGGTCT
>DATFTF010000126.1:0-6094 GCA_035262245.1 Thermoanaerobaculia bacterium | reverse complement strand
GGGACGGGCGCTGAAGAGCCCCAGGTCGGTGTAGATCTTCGACGTAACGCGGTTGTAGTTGCCGGTTCCCACGTGGACGTAGCGGCGCATGGAGTTGCCTTCGCGCCGCACCACCAGGGCGATCTTGGCGTGCGTCTTGAGCCCCTCGACGCCGTAAGCCACGTGCACGCCGGCGCGCTCGAGCGACTGGGCCCACTGGATGTTCTTTTCCTCGTCGAAGCGCGCTTGGAGCTCGACCAAGACGGCGACCTGCTTGCCGTTCTCGGCGGCGCGCGCCAGGGCGGCGACGATGGGGGAATCCGTCCCCGTGCGGTAAAGCGTCATCTTGATGGCCAGGACGTCCGGGTCGTCGGCGGCGTCTTCCAGGAAACGCATGACCGGATCGAAGGAGTCGTAGGGATGGTGCAGGAGAATGTCGCCCTTGCGTATGGCGTCGAAGGCCGAGCCGGGAGTCGAGAAGAGGGAGCCCGCGGCCGCCACGCAGGGCGTGTCCTTTAGGTCCTCATGCTCCAGACGCAGGAGCGAGAGCAAATCCGACACTCCGAGCGGTCCGGCGGTCTCGTAGACGTCGTCCGGCTCGAGCTCGAGCTGGCCGCGCAGGAGCTGCCGCACCCGATCGGGGCAGCGGTTGTCCACCTCCAGCCGGATCGCCGCGCCGAAGCGGCGCCTCCGCACGTTGGCCACCACCGAGCGGAGGAGATCTCCGGCCTCGTCCTCCCGAATTTCCATGTCCGCGTCGCGCGTCACCCGGAAGGCCGAGGCCCCGCGGATCTTCATGCCCGGGAAAAGGTGCGGTAGATGTGCCTCGATCAGATCTTCGAGCAGGATGAAGACGGAGGAACTCTCCCCGCCCACGGGCTGCAGCCGCGGGAGGGATGGGGGAACCTTCACGCGTGCAAAATGCGGCCGGCTGTCATCTCTCTCCGAGAGCTCGACGGCGAGAGAAAGGGAGAGATTGGAGAGAAAGGGGAAGGGATGCGCCGGGTCGAAGGCCAGCGGGGTCAGGACCGGGAAGACGACACTCTCGAAATACGCGGTCAGCTCCTTGCGCTGCTCGGCCTCGACTGAGTCCCAGCGCACCACACGGACCCCCTTCTCCGCGAGCTTGGGCAGGACGTCCTCGTTCAGTGTGCGGGTGGCGATCTCGCCATCCCGGCGCACGATCTCTCCGATGGCCTTGAGTTGCTCGGTCGGAGAGAGGCCGTCAGCGCTGCGCTCGGAGAGTGATGCTTCCAGCTGCTCGTGGAGGCCGGAGACCCGAATCATGAAGAACTCGTCCAAGTTCGAGTGATAGATGCAGAGGAATTTCAACCGCTCGAGAAGAGGCCATCCGGTGTCGAGCCCTTCCTCCAGCACGCGGCGATTGAACGCCAGCCAGGAGATCTCGCGATTGAAATAGAGGGAACGATCCTTGAGCCGGTCTTCCGGGGCCGACGAACCGATGGGGCGAACTTCCGTCATAAGTCGAAGACCCGGAAGGTTATCAAATCGTTTCGAAGTTCCCCTAACGCAGGGCTTAGGCTTGGAACGGGACGCGCCGGGCCCTGGAGGCCCCTGCGGCTCAAGGAGTTAGCCGCCAGCGACGGGGGAAGGACGCGTCGCGGCCGAACAACCGGTCATGCTTTCGGAGTCCGGCGTCGCGGATCGGGAACGACCTGAAGACCGCGCGGGTCAGGCCGCCGGGGGCGCCCGATCCGTCGGTCGCTCATCTCCTCCAGGACCTCGCGCAGGCGGGGATCGCGCAGCGAGACGCAGGCAGCGACCAGACGCAGGATGACCTGTGACTCCAGAGCCTCCGTCGGAATGCCCTCGCACGCCTTGACGCAGGCCGCGACGCGGCGCGCCTCTTCGTCGATAGGGGAATCGCTTGGCCGTAGGTTCATGCACACTCCCTGAGCGACCTGGGTCTTCGGGCGAAGCACGCTCTCACGCACAGTCGAAGACGGCATGAGCGAGGCATGAGATCTCCGCGAGGCGCGAGTCGGGCGCAGCGACTCCGAATTCACACTCTGCACGACACTTCCAAGGGGCACGGGAAGGAGAAGGATCTTCACCCGGTCTTCATTCCCTGCTGATAACCTCGGATCATGTGGATTTGGACGGTTCCCCCGGAGGATGCCTGTGCCTGCGGCCGGCGCCTGACTTCGCCTGGCGGCTCCCGAGGCGGCGTCGATCGCGAGGTACGCTGCGCCTGCGGCAGGCTGGCCGCCTACGCGCGATCGGGATCCGGTTGGATTCTCCAAGCCCTGCTGACTCCCGAACGCTCCGTTCCAGTGGGCGGATTCTCGCGCGCGCTGCGCCAGGAGCCGGACGTGGAGCGGTACTGGTTTCTCCATCCAATCGGACACGCGTGCCTTCCGGTGCACGTCGTCTTCTCGCCGTCGCTCAAGATCGCCGAGGTCAAGGTGGCGGACCTGAAGATGCTTCACCTGGAGGATGTCTCTTCCGTCGCCGAGGCCCGGCGCATCTGGGTCGCGCGGCGCGAGTCGTCGCAGGTGCGGGCCCGGCGGGCTGACCGGCTGGAGCCGGAATCGCGGACGCGGGCAAATTACAATATTTAGATTGTAGGCGAGGAGCCGTACGCCCCCGGGATCATCGAGGAGAGCTGTGGTCTCGCACCGGGCGAGGCGGCGGGAGGTCCCGCCGCCTCTTGCGCAGCGGCTCAGTGCGTGACGCGGGCGCGCTGGACCAGCACGATCGGGATCTGTCGGGCGCCGGAGCACGTGTCCGGGTCGGTCGAGACGATCTCCCAGGTCATGTTGTCGCCATGCTGCTGGGTGTAAAAGACGCGCCATCCGCTCTGGAAGGGCGTGGGGACCTTCGCACCCAGGATCCCCCCCGTCGTGGGGTCGCCGTCGGAAACGTGAAAGCCGGTGATCTCGTTGTCTCCCTCGTTCTGGAAGCCAGGCTGGCCTGAGAGGGCGGAGTCGATCGTGGCCGAAGGATCGCGGCCCTCCGCCAGAAGACGGATCGGCGGGAAAGCCTGCGGGCTGCTGTAATCCTCGGTGACGTCGAAGAGGTAGGCCGAGTCGAGGGCGTTGCGCTGCGTGTGGAGACCGTCCCCGGCGTCCTCGACGAACACGACGTGGTCGGCGTCCCAGAAGCCTACGTTGTCGAGCCCGGAGTGGGCGACGTCGCACAGGAAGAAGAGGGTCAAGAAACCGTTGTCAGCGGACGGGTTGGCCTGCGAGAGCTTGAGTATGGAGCCCAATCCTCCGTAGGCGGCGCCCGCCTCCGTCGATGCATTCGTGTCGCCGGTCTCGTCGAAGAAGAATTGCGTGAATCCCGAGCCGGGGCGGAACTGCCCGTTTTCCGGCCGCTTGAACGGCGTGCAGTTCTTGCTCTTGGCGAGCCCGTTGGCGTCGAAGGAGTTGGTTCCGTCGATGTCGGTGTCGTGGATGGTGATCCACTTGGTCGAGAACTTCTTGCCGTAGCTGTGCAGGTCCTTGACGTCCTGAGACAGGATGTCCTGGTCGGCCTGTCCGCTGTGGAACGCGATCGGCTGGCCGGCGTTGGCGAGCGAAGTGACCTGGAGGGCCTGCAGTTTTCCGCCCAGGAGCAGGTTGGTCCGATCCTTGGGGACGAAACGGTAGAGAAAACTATTGGGCTGCTTGGCGTGCGAGTTGGTCTTGCCCGTGCCGCCGCCGGAGTCCTCCACGATCCAGATGTTGCCGTCGGAGTCGTTCTGAATGCCTTCATAGCCTGCGCGCCCCAGGAGTCCCGCGAGGTCCTCCACGAACGTGGGGTAGTCCGGCCCCATTTGGTACACGGTTCCGTTGATGCCGTTTTCCACGGTGAAGAGGAGCTTTCCGGCCCAGGGGTCCCAGGTCGAGCCGTCGATGCCTTGAAGCGGCTTGCCGGATGTGTCGGTCGTCGCCATCAGGGTGACCCGATGCGCTCCGTCGGCGTCGAGATTGACTCGGGTGATGTAGGAGCTGGAGGTCCCGGCGGTCGCGGTGGGACCGGCCAGCTCGTGCCCCTGGAAGAGAAAGTGCGTTCCGTAGTCGTAATTGGCGGTCGGCCCGGATAGCCCCGGCATGACCAGATAAGTATTCTTGTCCGGCTCGCTCTTGGACGCCTCGACCTTGTGCGACGCGCTCTGCACGTCGCCGGGCGCGGGGATCAAGGGTCCATCGCCGTAGTAACCGTAGAAGGGGATTTCCGCTGTCCCGTTCTCGATCGGCATGTTGCCTTGCGCCACGATCGTCTGGCCGAGGCCGTGGATCAGGACCGAAGGCGCCGTGGCCCCAACGACTTTCGGGTTCGCGCCGGGAGCGGTCAGCTCGACGCGTTTGTCCTCGGCGCGGCCGACGGCGGCGGACGCCGCGAGCGCCGCGGCCGCGAGCACCACACCGGTGCTGTGGATGGAGATCCTCATTGCGTTCCTCCTTCTCTCTTTCAGTTCGTTGGACCGGTGAAAAACCGGGGTGAGTAGGAATCTCCGGTGTAAGAAGAGCGCGTGGACGGAGTAACGGGAGATCGAAGGAGAAGGTCAATTTTTGCAGAACCGTGGCGCGCGAGCGCGGCTGGCGGTCTGCCGGTCGACGTCTAGGAGGCGGGGTTCTGCGCCGGCAGAAGTCTCTCCGCCCCCGCTAACAAGTTACAGATTGTTAAAACGGCTTCCCGGGAGAGAAACCGTCGGAAGCGTCCGGATTGTTACGCGGTTCCAGTCTCCCCGCCTCTCGTAGACTAGCTCGCTCGCCAGCGCCCGGACGATCGGCAGGCCCCATCCGCCGATTCCTGCGCGGTCCAGAGAGCCCGGCGGCTCGGGCGACGGCTTTGCCTGAGGATCAAACGGCCTCCCGTCATCCTCGACGCTGACGCGAAGGTCCCCGGCGCCGCCCTCCGCGACGATCCGGATCTCCCGGATCTTGTCGTCGGGGCGGGCCCGCTCGTCGGCGTAGGCCTCGTCTGCGTAGGCGTAGTTGAGAACGTTGGCCAGGAGCTCGTTCAGGCACAGCTCCAGATCGTCCGTCCTCACTGCATCCAGTCCGATCTCGGCGGCGAGCTGCCGGAACCAACGCGACATCCTCCGCAGCTCCCGCTCGTCATTTTGGAGGAGGAGAGTCCGCCGGAGAGACGGTTCCAGCTGTGCCTCGGTTGGCGGAGGCGCCGTCAAACGGGCCGGACGTCGCCGGGCACGAGCGCGCGACGCGCCTCTCCGAGGTCGTAGTAGACGGGGACGATCTGGTCGATCTGCGTGGCCTGAAGGACGCGGGCCACCGCGGGCGTGGGCGAGTAGAGGACGAGCATTCCCGTGCGTGACATCTGGGCCTTGGCGCTGCGCACCAGCGTGCCCAGACCCAGGGACGAGAGAAACTCCACCAAGGACATGTCGACGAGCACTAAAAGCTTCTGGCACGAGGCGACCGACGTGAACTTCAGATCGATTTCATGCGTCCCCTCGACGTCCATGCGGCCAGCGAGGCGGATGTGACGGATCCCTTCCGCCGAGTCTTCATATGTGAGTTCCATGTACAGGTTTCCTCCGAGACTGCATTGGAGCAGAAAACGGCCCTGAGGACGTGTAAAAAAAGGGTGAAATCCCGGTGAGGCCCCGGACGCACCCTCCATCAGGCCGGCGATAGCCGCCTGGCGATGAGCAGAGAGGCGTCGTCGGGGAGCGGCAGACCGGCGGCGTGCTCGGTCATGGCTTCGAAAATTGCGGCGCACAGGTGAGCCGCGCTCGCACCCGCGAGCACCGAAGCGATTCCGGCCAGGCGCTCGATCCCGAACTCCTCGCCGGCCGGAGAGGGGCATTCGGTGACGCCGTCGGTGTAGAGGAGAAGAAGGCCGCCGGGCGGGACCCGCGCCTGGCCAATGCGATAGACCGAATCTTCCGAGACGCCGAGGACGCGCCCTGAGGGGGTGAGCTCCTCGCGGCCGTGCGTGGTCAAGAGAAGGGGAGGGGGATGTCCGGCGTTAACGTAGCGGAACACGCCGTGACTCTCGAGCTCCCCGTACACCATGGAAACGAACCGCGATGAAAGGGTCGAAGAGCAGAGAATGCGGTTCAGCCGCTCGACGGTGGCATCGAGCGGGAGTCCGCAGGCGGCGCCCATCCGGAGGCCGACGACGACGTCGCGGGCCTCCA
>DATFTF010000125.1:0-18330 GCA_035262245.1 Thermoanaerobaculia bacterium | reverse complement strand
AGGCCGCCGCCGAGGCCACCCGGCCGCGGGGCGTCCGCTGCAAGAAGCCGGCCTGGATCAGGTAAGGCTCGTAGAGATCCTCGAGCGTGCCGCGGTCCTCGCCGAGCGAAGCGGCCAGCGAACCGATGCCCACGGGGCCGCCGCCGAACTTCTCGATGATCGTGTGGAGAATCCTCCGGTCGAGCTCGTCGAAGCCGTGCTCGTCGACTTCCAGGCGGGCCAGGGCCTCGCGCGCCGTCGTCAAGTCGATCGCCGGCTTGCCGGCGACTTCGGCGAAATCTCGCAGCCGGCGCAGCAGCCGGTTGGCGATACGTGGCGTGCCGCGGCTGCGCGACGCGATTTCCTGCGCCGCCTCCGGGGCGATGGCGACTCCCAGGATGTGCGCCGAGCGGCCGATGATACGGGCAAGCGATTCCGCGTCGTAGAAGTCCAGGCGCAGCGCGATTCCGAAGCGCGCGTGAAGGGGCTGGGAGAGCAATCCCGGCCGCGTCGTGGCGCCGATCAGGGTAAAGGGCGGAAGGTCCACCTTCATGGTCCGGGCCATGGGACCCTCGCCGATCAGGATGTCGAGGCGATAGTCCTCCATGGCCGGATAGAGGATCTCCTCTACCGCGGGGGAGAGGCGGTGAATCTCGTCGACGAACAGAACATCCTTGGGCTGAAGGTTGGTCAGGATGCCGGCCAGGTCGCCGGCGCGGGCGATCATGGGTCCGGCCGTCAGGCGCAGCCCCGCCCCCATCTCGCGCGCCACGATGTGGGCGAGGGTCGTCTTTCCGAGGCCGGGAGGGCCGGTCAGGAGGACATGATCGAGCGGCTCATCGCGCCCCCTGGCGGCGGCGAGAAAGACGGCCAGGTTTTCCCGAGCCTTGGTCTGACCGATGTACTCGGAGAGCGTCTGCGGCCGCAGCTTCGGCTCGACGGCGACGTCGTCGTCGAGCGCGATGCCGGCCATGATGTCCTTGGCGTCGGTCACGAGGTCTAAAGTCTAAAGTCTAAAGTCTAAAGAAAGACGAGGTGAACGCGTCTGCACCTTAGACCTTAGACCTTAGACCTCATCCTCCTGTCAACCGCTTCAACGCCAGCTTCAGATAGTCGCCGAACTCCGACGGTGCGCCGGTCCGGGCAATCGTGTCGACGGCGCGCTCGGCCTCGGCCTTGCGGTAACCCAGGTTGACCAGCGCGGAAAGCACGTCATCGGCGGCGACGGCCGCCGGGGCCGCGGCCTCGGGCTCGGCGGCGAACCGGCTTGCCTTCTCCGCGAGCTCCAGGACCATGCGTTCAGCCGTTTTCTTCCCGACTCCGGGAATGGCGATCAGGCGCCGCACGTCCTGCTTGCGCAGGGCATCGACCAGTTCGGCGGGCGGAATTCCGGAGAGAACCGTCAGCGCGACCCGGGGGCCGATGCCAGCCACCGCCAGCAGAAGCAGAAATAGGGCGCGCTCCCGCTCGGTCAGGAATCCGTAGAGCGCCAGCGCGTCTTCGCGCACGTGGGTGTGGATCCACAGCGAGGTCGGGCTCTCCGCCTCAGGAAGCTCGTAGAACGTAGAGAGCGGGATGTGGACGAGATACCCGACGCCGCCGACGTCCAGTATCACCCGGTCCGGGTTCTTCTCCGCCAGGCGGCCGGTGAGACGGCCGATCATGACCGAGACGGGAAGCGGGAAACGGGAAACGGGAATCGGAGGAAAGAGAATGGAGCCGCCTTCGGCTCCAGGCTCCCGGCGCCCGATTCTCGGCCTGTCACCCTCGGCGCCTTCCCTCCGGCAGGAAGGTCGCCAGAACATCCTCGTTGATCTCGACTCTTTTCTCGGCGCGCAGCTGCTGGAGCGTGGCGCGGACCAACCGGTCGGCTTCTCGAGCCCGCAGACCGTCGGCGATGTCGGTCTTCTGGGCCTCGTAGGTCGCCGCGGCGGGCACGGTTCGCGTCAGCACGCGGAAAACCACGAAGCCGCCGGGAACGGGGACCGGGGCGCCGGCCTGCCCCTGATTGGTCGCGAAGACCGCAGTCGAGAGCGCCGGCGCGTTTCCGATCTCCGGAATCGGCCCGCCCGGCGCGAACTCCGGGGTGGTCTTGACCTCGGTCTCGTAGCGTTTGGACACCTCCGCCAGGGTCACACCCGAGTTGATCTCGCGGACGACCGGCTGGAGTTTGTCGACGCCTTCCTTTTCGCGCCGCTCGGTCTGGTAGTCCAGCCCGACGCGCGCCTTGATTTCCTCGAACGGCGTCACCCCGGCGGCCCGCTCTTCCGTCGGCTTCACGAAGACCGGGCCGCGGATGGTCGACGCCGGCGTCTTGGAAAGCTGTCCGACCTTGACTCCCCAGGCCTGCTCTGTGAATTGCGGGTTCGCCCCGATGCCGGGGACGGATTCGCCGCGGGAGAACCAGGGCGACTCGTTGTAAAAAATCGTGTCGTTGTCGGCGAGCTTGCGCAGCTCCTCGTCCGAGGCGTTCTTCAACCGCTTGACGCGCTCGGCCAGGTCTCGCGCCCGCCGCTCGGTTTCCGAGTCGGCGCGCTTCTGCACGAGCTCGGAGGAGAGCTGAGCGCGGACCTCCTCGAACGCCTTGACCCGCGGCGGATTCCGGGAGAGGACTTTGATGACGTGGTAGCCGTATTGCGTCTTGATCGGTCCGGCGATCTGCCCTGGTTGAAGCGCGAAGGCGGCTCGCTCGAATTCCGGAACCATCTGTCCGTGGGAGAAGGGGGGAAGCTGGCCCCCGGTTCCCTTGCCCGACGGGTCCTCGGTGTTTTCGTTGGCCAGCTTGGCGAAGTCCTCGCCGGCCTTGGCGCGCGCGGCGAGCTTTTCGGCTTTGGCCTGAGCCTCGGCATCGCCGGCCGGTCCCTTGGACGGATCGGTCTTGATCAGGATGTGCGCCGAAGTCACCTGCTCCGGCACGGAGAAGCTGTCTTTGCGGCTCTCGTACTCGGCGCGCAGCTCCGCGTCCGGCACGGTGAGCTTGGAGGTCACCCGGGCCCGGTCGATCAAGAGGTACTTGACTTTGCGCTGCTCGGGAGACCGATAGCGGTCCTTGTGCTGGTTGTAATAGTTCTTCAGATCGGCGTCGGTCGGCCCCGCGCCGGTGTCCAGACGGCTGGAGGGGATCTTCACATACTCGATCGTCGCCTTTTCGTTTCGCGCCGCGAACTCCTTGCGGATCTCCTCGTCGGCGACGAGGACGCTGCCCTTGACCAGTGACTGGTATTTCTGCGTCAGGAGGCTCTCGCGAACGTCGTCCTCGAATCGCTCCGGCGTCAAGCGGTTCGCGGCGAGAATTTGCTGATAGCGCTCGTGCCCGACGAACTGTCCGTTGTCGAGCTGGAACGCCTTGAGCGAGACGACGTAGTTGGAGACCTCGTCGTCGGAGACTCTCAGGTGCAGCCGTCGCGCCTCATCGATCTGAAGTCGGTTGTCGATCATGCTGTCCAGAACCTGCCGGGGCAGATCCATCGCCCGGACCAGCTCGGGGGAGAGATTGCCCTGATAGAGGCTCTGCTGCTGCTGGTAGACCTGTCGGTAGCGCGCGTCGAATTCGGCGGCGCTGATGGTGTCGCCGCCGACCTTGGCGACCTCGTTCTTGGCCAGGCCGGCGGTCGTGGCGCTGCCGCCGGAGAGATAGACGAAGCTGATGACGAAGGCGAGCACGATCGCCCACAGAATCCACTTCAGCTGGTGGAAACTGTCCCGCATGACCTTGAGCATTTCCAGACCTCCGTGGAGAGAACGGGCGACTATAGCCGAGAATTCGTAAGACGTGCGGGGTGAAGCGTTAGGGCCGCCGGGCGCGGCGCCTCACCTCCCGCTCATTGCCTCACCGACAACACCTCGCGGCTCGGTTTCCGGCCTGTTTGTGTTATAAGCAAACTGGTTAAGTCTCGCAAATCCGGAGGTTTATGCCTCACAAGAAGCCCGCACAACCTGTCGGCGGGGATATCGATTGGTTCGTCATCCCCATCGAAAGGATCCGCCACTTCGCGATCATCGGCGTGATCGTGCTGGTGGGCGCCGGCGCGGGCTACTTCCTTTTTCTTCGCAACCGCCGCTCGCCGGAGGAAAAGGCGCGGGCCGAGGTGGCCAGCGCAAGTAAGCTTCTGATGCGGGCGTCCTCCTCCCCGGCCTCGGCCCGGCCGGGTTCCGCGGTGGCCCAGGCCCGCGATCTCCTGCGCAACGCCCAGGATTCCTTCGACAAGAAGAATTTCGATGACGCCTTTCGGACGGCGGTGGAGTCCGAGTCGTACTCGCGTCGGGCGCTTTCCGGGTTGGCCGGCGAAGAGACCGGCGACGCCTCGTTCATTTTCATTGAGGGAGACGTCTCCCTTCAGACGGCCGGCCACACGACCTTCGACCCAGCCAAGCAGCGCCAGGCTCTCTACGACGGGGACTTCATCAAGACCGGGCGCACCGGCTCGGCCGAGATCATGTTCTCCGACGGGACGCTCTACACCATCCGCCCAGGCTCGCTCTTCGAGGTCCGCCGTCCGACGTCCACCGACGTCGCGGGCAGCCAGGTCAAGATGATTTCCGGCTCCTTGAACGTGTACACCTCGGGCTCCAACTCCAACGTGGCGACGGACGCGGCGACCGCTTCGATCGACCGGGGGTCGCGCGTCACCCTCGACGTGGAAGCGGGCGAGAAGACGCAGGTCACCACCTATCGCGGGCGGACGACCGTCTCCACCGGCAAGGACACCGTCGTCCTGAACGACCGCGAGAGGGTCGTAGCCGGCGCAAAGACCGGCGCGATCTCGGCCAAGGAGGTGGTGCCGGAGGCTCCCGCTCTCCTGCTCCCCGCGGACAACCGGATCTACGATCTGAAGACCGGGGACGAGATCGAGCTCAAGTGGAGCCCGGTGCCGAGCTCCAAGCGCTACCGGATGCAGATCTCCCGCTCGCGTCTCTTCGTCCCCGACGCGACGGAGGTCGACCTGGCCGACCGTGTGGAGACCTCCGCCCGGGTGAAAGTCTCCCGGGAGGGCTCGTACTACTGGCGGGTGGCCTCGATCGACGCCTACGGCAACCCGTCGGATTGGAGCTTCGTTCGACGCTTCAAGATGCTGACCGAGCCGCCTCGAGTGATCGCCGGAGGGCGTCCTCCAAGCCTGACCGTCTCCGCTCCGCAGCAGATGGGAAATCTCTTCCTGATCTTCGGGAAAACCGATCCCGGGGCGATCGTTACCGTCAATGCCGAGCCGGCGGATGTCGAGCCGGACGGGTCGTTCAAGAAAACGGTTACCATCGACCGCGAGGGATACGCGACCCTGATCGTCAAGTCCGTGGACGCGGCAGGCAACGAGACGGTCAGGCCGATTCGGGTGTTCGTAGAATCATTGTGATTTTGGAACGGAAAACGGAAAACGGAAAACGGAAAACGATCTCGGATTTTTCGGCGCGCCGTTTCCCGATTCCCGATTCCCGTTTCCCGACTTAGGGGGTTGTTTTGGCTTTCAAATCGGTCTTCTCCATCTTTTCCAACGACCTGGCCGTCGATCTCGGCACGGCCAATACGCTGGTCTTCGCCCGCGGCAAGGGAATCATCGTGCGCGAGCCGTCGATCGTGGCGGTCAACAACGTCACCAACCGCGTGGAAGCGGTGGGCACGGAGGCCAAAGAGATGCTCGGCCGGACTCCCGGCAACATCGTGGCCATTCGTCCGATGAAGGACGGCGTCATCGCCGACTTCGAGGTGACCGAAAAGATGCTCGACCACTTCATCAAGAAGGCACACGGGCGATCACTTTTCGTCCGTCCCAGGATCGTCATCTCCGTCCCCTCGGGAATCACCCAGGTCGAGAAACGGGCCGTCCAGGACTCCGCGCTGCGCGCCGGGGCCTCGGAGGTCTTCATCATCGAACAGGCCATGGCCGCGGCCATCGGGGCGGGGCTCCCGATCACCGAGCCGGCCGGCAACATGATCGTGGACATCGGCGGCGGCACCACCGACGTCGCGGTGATCTCGCTGGCCGGCATCGTTTACAGCCGGTCCGTGCGGATCGCCTCCAATGAGATGGACGAAGCCATCATCCAGTACGTCAAACGCAAGTACAACCTCCTGATCGGCGAGCGCACCGCCGAACAGATCAAGATCGAGATCGGTTCGGCCCACGCCTTGGACGAGCCTCTGACCATGGACATCAAGGGCCGAGATCTGGTGGAAGGAGTTCCGAAGACGTTGACCCTGACCGACGAGGAGGTCCGGGAAGCGCTCTCCGAGGTCGTGGCCGCCATCGTCGAAAGCGTTCGCGTGGCCCTGGAGCGCACGCCGCCGGAGCTTTCCGCGGACATCATGGACAAAGGGATCATCATCACCGGAGGAGGCTCCCTCCTGCGCAATCTCGACCGGCGTCTCCGCGAGGAAACGGGCCTTCCCATCTCCTACGCCGAAGACCCGCTGGCTTCGGTGGTGCTGGGGACGGGCGCCATGCTCACGGACATGGATCTCCTGAGGAAAATCAGCCTCACCTGAGCGGAAAAACGGAAAACGGGAATCGGGAATCGATCATGAAGGCTTTTCATTTCCGTGGCCTCCGGTCGTTTTCCGTTTTCCGTTTTCCGTTTCCCGATTCCGTATGCGACTGACCAACCCCCGCGCCGAGGTTCTCGGCCCGCGCCGCCATCGCGGCGAGCTGGTCCTGGCTTCGGTTCTGGGCTTCTGCATCCTGATCCTCTCGGCCCAGGCTCCGGCCCGCAGCCGCCGGGGATCGGTTCTGCAATCCTGGATTCTCTCCGCGGCGGCGCCACTGGCTTCCGCCGTCTCGGCTCTCTCCCGGACGGTTTCCTCGGGCGCCGAATCCCTCCAGTCGCTGTGGCAGGCCCAGAGCGAGAACGAACGGTTGAAACGGGAGCTCGCGGGCAAGAATCGGGAACTCTTCGAGCTGCGGGCCCAGGCATCTCAGAGGAGCGAGGACGAGCGGCTCCTCGCCGCGTCGGCGGCCCTGCCCAATCTGCGCGGCGCCGCAGCGGTGCTCTTAGTCGAGAACCGCGCCGGATTCCAGAGCGCGGTGATCGGCGCCGGCTCCGCCCAGGGAGTCGTCGCCGGGTGCCCGATCGCAGTCGCCGAGGGTCTGGTCGGGCGGGTGGTGACCGTGGGCCACGCCGTCAGCCGGGCGCAGCTTCTGGTGGACGCTTCCGCCGCAGCCGGCGCGCGGATCAGCCGCACCGGCGAGCTGGGGGTCGTGCGGGGCGACGGGCGGGGAGGCCTGCACCTGAACAACATTCCAACCACTTCGACGGTGGCGGCGGGAGACCTGATCGAATCCGCCGGCATCGACGGGATTTATCCGCGCGGCGTGCCCATCGGCCGGGTGACCAGCGTGGGGCGCGGAAGCCTCTTTCTCGAGATCCGCGTCGCTCCGGCGGTCCGGTTCTCGCAGTTGACCGATGTCCTGGTCCTGGCGCCGTCGCCAGCCATCGTGGACGGCCTGGAGGGAGCCCGGAGTGGCCGGCCGTGAAGCTGGGGCGAATCGCCCTTCTCCTGGCGGCGGCGACCGCGCTGCAGTTCTTTGTGGGAGGCTCTCCTCACCGGGCCGTCTGGCCGGTCGACTTCTTTCTGCTGGCGACCGGCATGGTCGCGCGCGGAGGCGACTTCGTGCGAGCCGTGCTGGTGGGCGGTGTCGTGGGTATCGTCGAGGATGCTCTGAATCACGATCTCATCGGCATGAATGCCTTCGCCAAGGCGGCGCTCGGCTATGGATTGGCCTTTCTCTCCATTCGCGTCATGTTCGGCGGCCCGTGGGCCGTGGGCGGGGCGCTGGCCGCGGCCTCGCTGGTCAACGACCTCATCGTGGCGGTGCTGGGATCGCTGCTGCTCCAGGCGCCGATCGTTCTCTTCTCGCGAGAGGCGCTGTGGCGAGCCGTTGCCACCGGCGCCTCGGGAGGCGTTCTGGAGGCGGCGCGTCTCTTTCCCTGGCGCGAATGGTGGGAACGCCGGCGGCTGCGGAGGCTGAGGTGAGACGGGGCGGTGCGCGGGACGGGGGACGCGGGACGAGTGTCGCGGTGGTGACGGGTGTCTTGCTAACGCCCGATTCGAGGCAATGGAGCAGCAGTTCGCGGCGCGACCAAGTTTCGCCGACTGGATCGGCGAAACGACTCGCGCCGCGGGAGCCGGAGCGGAGCTTCGGGATCAGCTGGGCCGTCGAGCCCACAGGCGAGCGGCCCGGCGGTGCGCGCCAGGCGCGCAGATCCCGAAGCGCAGCGGAGGCGACGTGCTGAAGGTCCGCGAGAACCGCCGCGAGCTGACCCGGCGCATCGAGGCGCTCCGCCTGGGCGTGGGGGTCGTGTTCGCCATCCTGGCATCCGCCTACTGGTACCTCCAGATCGTGCGCGGGGACTACTTCTTCGGCCTGTCGGAGAACAATCGCCTCCGCTCGGTCCGCATCAATGCGCCCCGCGGGTACGTGCTCGACCGCCACGGAGCGATCCTGGTCGACAACGAGCCGGCCTACACCCTGCATCTTTACCGCCGGGAGGCCAGGGACCTCGGCGCGTCGATCGATCTGGCCGTCCAGGTCCTGAAGCTTCCCCGGGAACAGGTCCGCGGGCGCGTGGACCGCGGCCTCAAGGATCCGGAATTCCTGCCCATCCCCATCGCTGAAAATCTGGGCATCGACGAGGTAGCGGCCATCGAGGTGCACGCGCCGGACCATCCCGAGTTCGCAATCACCGTCTCCCAGCGGCGCCTGTACTCGCGGGGCACCGAGGCTGCCCATGCGCTCGGCTACCTCTCGGAGGCCGGGCCCGAGCAGGTCCACTCCGCCGAGGACGGCTACCGCGTGGGCGACTGGATCGGACAGAAGGGCATCGAGGGCTCCTATGAGCGTCTCCTCGCCGGCGTCGACGGCGAGCGAAGGGTCATCGTCGACTCCCATGGGCACGAGATCGCCGAGGAGCGCCGTGTGGAGGCCCGGCCGGGACAGAACCTCTACCTGACGTTGGATCTGGCGCTTCAGGAGATCGCCGAGAACTACTTCCGCGACCGGGTCGGGTCGGTGGTGGCCCTGGACCCCCGCAACGGCGAGATCCTCGCGCTCGTGTCCTCGCCCTCCTACGACCCGAACTGGTTCACCCGGCGCGTGACGGCCGGACAGTGGGGCGAGCTCCTTTCCGACCCCCACCACCCGCTGCAGAATCGCGCCATCCAGAACGCCTTCTCGCCCGGATCGGTGTTCAAGATCTTCGAGGCCTACGGCGCGCTGGCCTTCAACATGGTGGACCCGGATCAGAAAGTCTTCTGCCCGGGGCATGCCACGTTCTACGGACGCACCTTCCAGTGCCACAAGAAGGAAGGGCACGGCTGGGTCAACCTGCGCAACGCGATCAAGATGTCGTGCGATGTCTATTTCTACAATCTGGGACGGCGGCTGGGCATCGATCGGATCGCCGAGCTCGCCACGGGCTTCGGATTTGGACAGCCGACCGGCATCGATCTTCCTTACGAGAAGCCGGGCTTGGTGCCCTCGGAAGAGTGGGCCCGCACGAAGCGACACGCGCGGTGGTACCCGTCCGAGACGATCTCCGTGGCCATCGGCCAGGGACCGGTCCTGGTGACGCCGATCCAGATCGCCCGCGCGCTCTCCGGTCTGATCGAAGGAGGCAAACTCCCGATTCCGCACCTCTTCCTGGCCTCCCAGGATCCGGCCACCAACCAGAAGCTCAAGTTCTCCGCCGATCCCAAACAGGGGCTCGGGCTGGCTCCCGAGAAGGCGGCGATCGTCAAGAGCGGCATGTGGGCGGTCTTGAACGAGCCGGGAGGCACCGCCTTCGCGTCGCGTCCCCCGGATGTACAGGCCGGCGGCAAGACCGGCACCGTTCAGGTGATCGGCCGGGAAGCGACTGTTCGCGCCGGCGTCGAACGCAAGAAGCTCGAAGACCACGCCTGGTTCGCGGGATTCGCGCCCATGGACGATCCCCAGATGGTCGTGGTCGTCTTCGTGGAGAACGGGGGCCACGGCGGAACCGCGGCCGCGCCGCTCGCCCGGGACCTCTTCGAGAAGCGTTTCGGCAAGCCGGCCAAGCTGGAGGGGCCTGCGCCGCTGCAGGCGGAGAGGAAGAAGCCGGAGGGGATCACGCTCGCCGCCAGCTCGGGAGAGGGGCGATGATGGCTCTCAGCTTCCAACTCTTAGCTTTCACGTCGCCTCCGCTGCGGGAAAGGGTCTGCGCCTTTCGGCGCACCGGCCTGCGGCTCGGCCAAAGGGCCTCGACCGCAGGCCTGACCCTTTGCCTGCGCTCCGGCTCCCCGCGGCGCGCGACTCCTCCCTTGGTTACTGCGGGAGCTTCGCGCGCCGCGGACCGGGGCCGAGCCACCGGGTGGCGGCTCTCGTCGCGCTTTTCGCGGCGCGACCAAGTTTCGCGGACTGGATCCGCGAAACGACTCGCGACGCAGGAGCCGGAGCGGAGCTTCGGGGTCAGCCAGGCCGTCGAGGCCCTTTGGCCGAGCGGCCTGGCGGTGCGCGCGAAAGCGCGCAGACGCCGAAGCGGAGCGGAGGCGACGTGATTTCCCGCGTTCTTCCCGTTCCGCGCCGACTGGACTTGATCGTCCTGCTCTCGACGCTGGCACTGGCCGCTCTGGGAATTCTTTTTGTTGCCTCCGCGACCAGCGTCGGGCGGCTGCACGGACTGGCCGCCCGCCAGGCGATCTGGGTGGGCGTCGGCCTGGCGCTTCTCTGCGCCGCGGTGCTGGCCGACTACCGGACGCTTCTGAAGATCTCCTTTCCCCTGTATCTGGCGAGCCTCGTCCCGCTGGTGTACCTGCTCGCCTTCGGCCAGCGGATCGCCAATGTCCGCTCCTGGATCCGGATCGGGGCATTCCAGTTCCAGCCCGCCGAGCTCACCAAGATCGCCACCGCCTTGCTGGTGGCATACCTCTTCGAGAACGAAGACGACGTGCGACTTCGGCTGTCCGCCTTCGTCAAGCTCGGCGTCATCGTCGGTGTTCCGTTCCTGCTCGTCTTCCTGCAGCCCGATCTGGGCCTGGCCCTCACATTCCTGCCGATTCTGGGCGTCGGATTCTTCTTCGGAGGAATGCCGCTCAAGGGATGGATCGCGATCGCCCTGATCCTGGTCGTCGCGGCCGGCGGGGCCTGGTTCTTTCTGAAGGACTACCAGAAGCAGAGGATCTCGACCTTCTTCAATCCGGATCAGGACCAGTTGAAGGCCGGTTATCAGGTGCGGCAGTCCAAGATCGCGGTCGGTTCGGGCGGGTTCTCGGGCAAGGGTTTCCGCTCAGGGTCTCAGAGCCAGCTGCGCTTTCTGCCGACGCCGCACACCGATTTCATCTTCGCTTCGATCGCGGAAGAGTGGGGGTTCCTGGGAGTCATCGTCGTCTTGAGCCTCTTCGCCACCCTCATCCTGCGCAGTCTCGGCCTCGCTCTGGTGGCCCGCGACCGGGGAGGTGTGTTCCTGATCCTCGCCCTGAGCTCGACGATCTTCTTTTCCGTCATGGTCAACACCTCGATGATGATCGGCCTGCTCCCGACGACCGGCATCCCTCTGCCGCTGGTGTCCTATGGCGGATCCTCCGTCGCCACGACCTTCCTGGCGATTGGCCTGATCCTGGGCGTCGAATACCGCCGGTTTGCCAACGCGTGAGAAGGGAAATCCTCGTCAACGCGACGCCGCCGGAAACCCGTGTCGCGGTGACCGAGGACGGCCGGGCGGTGGAGGTCTTCCACGAGCGGCGGCGCCACCGAAGCCTCGTCGGCAACGTCTACCTCGGCCGGGTCCATCGCGTGCTGCCGGGGATCCAGGCCGCATTCGTCTCCATCGGTCTCGACCGCGACGCTTTTCTCTACGTCGAGGACGCCGTCGCGCGTCTGGACGACTTCGACGGGGAGCCGGAGAAAGACGATCTTCCCGGCGGCCGCGGGGAGCGTCCACGCATCGACGAGCTGGTGAAGGAAGGCCAGGAGCTCGTGGTCCAGGTGACGAAGGACCCGCTCTCGGGAAAAGGGCCTCGGGTCACCACCAACCTCTCGCTGCCGGGCCGCACCGTCGTGTACCTGCCCGGGATGCACGACAACGCCGTCTCCCGCCGGATCGTCGAGGACGAGGAGCGGACGCGGCTGCGCCGAATCCTGGACGGGCTCTCGGGCGGTGGCGGATTCATCGCGCGCACGGCTTCCCGGGGGTGCGGTCCCGAGGATTTTGAGGCCGACCGCCGTTATCTGACCGAGCTCGCCGACCGCATTCAGAGGAGGGCGGAGCAAGGCGGGGCGCCGGTGCTCCTCCACCGCGAGCTCGATCTGGCCACGCGGGCCGCGCGCGATCTGGCAAGCCCCGACACCGACGCCATTCGCGTCGACGACGAAGCGACGCGCACGCGCCTGGCCGAATTCTTGAACGTGGTCGCGCCGTCGCTGCTTCCCCGCCTGGCGCTCGAGACCGGCCTTGAGCCTCTCTTTTCGCGTTTCCACATCGAGGAGCAGATTGCGGAGGCCTTGGGAAGCCACGTGCCGTTGGCGTCGGGAGGGACGGTGGTCATTCACCAGACCGAGGCTCTGGTCGCCATCGACGTCAACACCGGAAAGTTTCTGGGCAAGGACGAGCTGGAGGAAACGGTCTACGCCACCAACCTGGAGGCAATCGGTGAGATCGCGCGGCAGATTCGTCTCCGCGACCTCGGCGGTCTTCTGGTCGTGGACTTCATCGACATGATCGAGCCGGACCACCGCCGCGAGGTCTTCGAGAGGTTCCAGGCCGAGCTGGCGAAAGACCGCGCCCGGACTCGCGTGCTCCAGATCTCGGACTTCGGCTTGATCGAGATCACCCGGCAGCGCTCACGCGGGAATCTCGAGCGCATCCTGACGCACATGTGCCCGGAGTGCGCCGGAACCGGGCGGGTCAAAACGGACCTCACGGTGGCGCTCGACCTGCGCCGGGAGCTCGAGAAGCTAGTTCCCCTTTACGGCTCCGGCGAGGCGATCCGAGCCCGCGTGCGGCCGTCCGTGCTGCGCCTTGTGGAGGAAGAGGAGCCGGGGATCTACGCCGACTTTGCCGATCGCTTCGGGATCCGCATCGAGCTCATCGCAGACGGCGATCTGCCCCCTTCGGGCTTCGAAATTCTAAGGCAGTAATGTTCTGTAAATCAATGACTTAAGAACCTGGAATGAACTCTTGGAACGGGGTGTTTCAGTAGTCAGCACGCGATACCTTCCTTCCCGGCCCCGGCACAAATAAGCCGGGGCCGCCTTTTTTTGGCGCCTACGCTACGCTTCGGGATCTGCGCCTCTGGCGCACCGGCGTCCGGCTCGCCCGGATGCGGGCTCGACCGGACGCCTGATCCCGAGGCTCCGCTCCGGCTCCCGCGGCGCGAGTCGTTTCGCGAATCCAGTTCGCGAAACTTGGTCGCGCCGCGAAGGGCACCTCCAGGGCTAACGCCTCATCTACCCGAAAGCTGCTCGAAGAGCTCCCTTACATCCTGAAGGGTATTCGCGTCGCTCGGCCGCTTGTCGGGGCGCAAGCGCACGATCCTCGGGAAGCGCAATGCGTAGCCGGACTTGTGGCGGTTGGATTTCTGGATGGTGTCGAAGGCAACCTCGAGCACGACTTCCGGAGCGACGGCCCGCACGGGGCCATACCGGGCGACGGTGATCTTGCGAAAGTGGTTGCCCATGGTCCGGATCTCCTCGTCGGAGAGCCCGGAGTAGGCCTTCCCGATGTTGACAAGGGCCTCGCCCTCGCGCACGGCAAAGGTGTAGTCCGAGAGCATCCCGGCGCGCTTTCCGTGCCCCTGCTCCACGGCGGTGACTACGACGTCGAGCGTCGCGGTGGCCTTCTTCCATTTGCGCCACGCGCGGCCGCGCTTGCCGGCCTGGTAGAGCGAGTCCCGCGCCTTCAAGACCAGTCCCTCGTTGCCCCGCGCGCGGGCGGCGACGAACAGAGTCTCGAGCTCCTCGGGGGACGCCGCCGACGAGGCGGCGGACACCCGGAGCCCTCCGCCGATCGCTTCGAGGCGGCGGCGACGCTCCTCCCACGACGTCTCGAAGAGCGCCTCCCCGTCGCGGAAGAGGCAGTCGAAGGCGATGAAAACCGCGGGGATCTCCGCCAGGATCTCCGGCGCGGGCGCCTTGCGTCCCAGGCGACGCTGGAGCCGAAAGAAGGATTCCGGCCGGTCGCCGGACCAGGCCACGATCTCGCCGTCCAGGAGAAACGCCCCCGGCGCGGCGGCCAGAGAGGCCGCGACGTCGGGGAACTGGGCGGTCACCTCGTCGAGCGTGCGCGAGAAGAGGGCCACGCGGCCGCCCTGCTTGTGGACGTGAGCCCGGATTCCGTCGAACTTGTCCTCCACGGCGAAGAGAGGGAGCTCTCCCGAAAGCTCGGAGGCCTCCTCGATGGGCGAGGCGAGCATGAATCCGATCGGATGGAAGAGCCGGAATTGAATCTCATCGAGCCGCCCCTCCTTCGCCGCTTTTGCCGTCTCGCCGATGTCCCCGCAATCGCGTCGCGCCCGCGCTATGGCTTCACGGTCGGCGCCGAAAGCCTCCGCAACGGCCTCTTCGACCGTCGTCACGTCGGCGCCGATGCGCAGGCCGCCAGAAAGAGTTTTCAAGAAGTACTTGGCCTCGACCGGCCAGCAGCGGCGCAGCGCGCCTTCCAGTGCCTCCTGCTTCTCTGCCGCCTTGCGCAGACCGGCCAGCCGCCGGCAAAAGACGTCGACGTCGGAGATCGAGAGCGGCGGTCCGGCGGGGACCTCCAGGAGAAGCGCGATCGCCTCACCCAGGTCGCCGATGGCTCCGGCGCACGCCCCGATCGTCTCGAGGTCCCACCCGGTGACGGCGGAGGCGGCGCGCGCCGCCGTGGCCCAGCCCACCGAGGTGACCGTCTCTTCCCATTCGGCAAAGGCAGAGCCGGCGAGCAGCCGCGCCCCCACCACGAGATCCGTGTCATCGACTCGCGACAGCGCCGCCGCGAGGCGTTCGATCTTGGCGAGCTTGCCGCGCGTCTGCGAGACCGCCTCCAGAGCCTCGGCGATCCGACGATAGTCGGTCACGAGTCCTCCGCGCCGCGCTCGATGGCGCCGGTCAACGCCTGGGCCCGATGGCCGCGCCCTTCCAGGATCCGCGCGAAGTCTTCGGCGAAGCCGTGATGGGCCACGACCCTCTCGGCGCCGACCGCGACCACGTGGTCGAGAAGCTCCGGGAAATCGGCGTGGTCGGACAAGGGCAGAAGCACGTCGGCATCGAAGTCGGCGCGCGCCGCGGAGCGCACGGCCCAACCGGAGAGATAGATCACACGCCGCCGCTTCACGTTTTGAACGATCGGGGTGCGAGCGCAGCGCGGTGGAACGATCAGCGCCTCGCCCGAAGCGGCCGCTCCGGCCTCGTAAGGACGAGCCAGCGGAAGACGAAATCCGGCCGCTTCGTACTCCGGCAAGAGCTTCCAGGCCGCGCCGTGGAGCACCTGCGGAATCCCGGCCTCGCTCAGAACGAGCGCGGCCTCCTGCGCTTTTCCCAGAGCATAGGCGAGCACGACCGGCGTCTGCCCAGCGGCAAAAGCCTCCCGGCAGGCAGCCGTGAGTCGGACTTCGACTTCGGCGCGCGGAGGAAAGCGAAAAACCGGCAGACCAAAGGTCGCTTCCGTCAGGAGCACGCTGGCTCGCGGCGTTTGAGCGGGCAGCGTGGTGCGCCCGGGCCGCCGCTTGAAGTCGCCGGTGTAAAGCAGAGAAGACGAGGCATCGGAGAAACGCAGCTGCGCGGAGCCAAGAATGTGGCCGGAGGGAAAAACTTCCAGGGCCACGCCGCGTTCCTCGGCGCGATCCCCAAGGGCGAGCACGCGGGCCTGCCCCGGCCACTCCGGATGACGCCGGCGGTAGAAGGCGATCGTCTCCGCCGTTGCCCAGATCTCGCCGTGACCGGACGCCGCGTGGTCGGCATGGGCATGAGACAGGATCGCGCGGGGGCAGGCGGCGGGAGGATCGACGAACGCGTCGAACGCCGGCGCATAGAGCCCGGTCGGGCGGGGCTCGAGGAAGGGAGCAAGCCAGTCAGACACGGAGAAATTGAATCATTGACTCATTGATCCATCGGCTAATTGAGCCGAAAAAAAGCCTTGTCCGAGCTCAATTCACCAATGTGTCAATGAATCAATGGATCAATTCTTTACGGCCCCGGCTCGGGAATGAGCCCGAAGAGCGGCAGCGTCACCACCTTGTGGAGACCGGGATTGGCCTCGATTAGGAACGGAATAGCGTTGACGACGCATCCGACCGTCGCGCGGTCTCCGTGGAAGCCGCCGGTGACCTTGAGGTGGACGGGAGGATCACCCTCGATCTCGATGACGTCGGCGGGGTCGCTGACCCCGACAGCCATGGTCAGATCGAGAACGACCCGGGGCTCGTCGCCGGCCTGCACCAGCGCGATCTGATGGAGGCCGAGGACGTGTCCGGCGGGAATTCCGTCAGTGACCTGCTTCGCAATGACCGGCTCGATGGTCTCGGTGATCTCGTCGATCCGGAGACCGAGCCCGAGCGCGATGATGGCCGCCGATTCCGACAGTCCGACGTGACCGAGCCGGCGGTCCGCCACGCCCTGGTCGAATTCCTGCCGCGTCAGGCCCGCGCCGACCTTGGCGCGCAGAGGTCCCCGGCGGCGGGCCGCATCGACGACCCGCGTCACGGTCACCTTCCCGACCCGGACGCAGGCGGCCGCGGCGGCCAGCGCCAGACGGTCCATGACCAGACCCGGGTTGACGCCTGTGCCGAGGACGGACACGCCTTTGGCCGATGCCTTCTGGTGAAGGCGGTGGGCCAGAATGGAGTGCTTCAGCTCGGGGTAAGCGAGCTCCTCGCAGGTCGAAACGACGTGAAAGCCGGCGTCGATGGCTTCCTCGATCTGAGGCACGACCGACTCCAGCCGCGAGCCCGTGCACAAAACGACGACATCGTGTTTTCCCCGAGAGGACGCGGACTTCTTGTAGAGGTCCGACGCCGATCCCTCGACGGCAAGCGCGCCGGAGCTACCCGCCAGAGGCAACAGGTCGGCCAGCCGCTTGCCGGCCAGATCCGGAGCGGGATCGACCGCGCCCAGGAACTCCACGGACTCGCGCAAGGCCAGCGCCTTGCCGACCTCGATTCCGATCGGCCCCAATCCCACAAGCGCCACGCGCGCCCGAAACGGCGTTTGCGTCATTCGATCACCGATTGCCGTTTTCCGTTTTCCGTTTTCCGTTTCCCGCCCGGTTTAGCATATACGCCCACGGAGGTACCGAAAAGATGCGGGCCATCGCTTCCCGGGTTCTCATCGCATTGCTCTTCGTCGCTCTCCGCGCTGCGGAGCTGGCGGCGCAGGCGCCTGCCGCACGGCCGACCCTCGCAATCGTCGGCGGCCGGATCGTAGACGGATACGAGGGGACCCCGATCGAGGATGGGGTCATCCTGATCGAAGGCGAGCGGATCACCGCGGTCGGACCACGCTCGCAGGTCGCTGTCCCTCCCGGCACGCCGACGATCGACACCCGCGGCATGACGATCCTTCCCGGCCTCGCCGACATGCACGTCCATCTGATGATCGTCGGCCACGGCGACTACGAGCACTGGGACGTCACCTACCGCTCCCGTTTCCGCAAGGAGATCATGCCGGCGGCGGCCCGGCAGCTGCTCGAGTCCGGGGTCACCTTCGCGCGCGAGCTCGGGGCGCCGCTGGAGGACGTGCTGGACGTGCGGGACCGGATCAACCGGGGAGACATTCCCGGGCCGCGCCTCTTCGTCTCCGGGCCGTTCATCCAGCACGAGTCCTACACCGAAAGGGAAAAGGAGTATCGGTGGGGCGTGCACGGTCCGGCCGACGGGCGGGCCAAGGTGCAGAAGATCGTCGACGCGGGGGTCGATCTCGTCAAGCTGATCGACCAGGACCAGATGACGGAGGCCGAAGTCCAGGCGGTCATCGAGACGGCCCACAAGGCGGGCAAGCCGGTGGTCGCGCACGCGCACCGCGAGGAGGAGATCCGCATCGGCCTGAAATACGGCGTGGATTGCTTCGAGCACACCGGGCTCGCGACCGAGCCCGGATATCCCGAGGACATCCTCGCCGGCATCCGCAAGCGCAACCAGACCCTGGCCTGGTGTCCGACCATCGAAGGGCTCTACCTCGCCCAGTACACCGCCGACACGTTCCCCGAGCGCCTGAACGATCCGCGCTGGCAGGAGGGCCTCGCCCCCGACATCGTGCGCGACATCCGGTCCTCGCTTTCGAACCTTCCCGGTCTTCCCTATTTCCAGCTCGTGCGGCGGCGAATTCCGACGCTGGCGCACAAGTTTCAGCAGCTCCGGGAAACGGGGGTGACCCTCCTGGTGGGCACCGACTCGGGCGTTCCGGGCAACTTCCACACCGACTCGACCTGGAG
>DATFTF010000124.1:0-2760 GCA_035262245.1 Thermoanaerobaculia bacterium | reverse complement strand
GCCTGCACAGGAGAGCGGCCGCGGCGATCCTGGCGGTCCTCGCCCTGGGTCTCGGGGTCGCCGCCGTCCGGAGCGCGACGTTCTTCAGCGCCGCTTGCGTCGTGCTCTTCCTGATGGCCGCCTTCGCCAGCCGCGGCCCCGCCGAGGATCGCCTGGCGCTGGGCCTCGTGGCCACCGCGTTCTTCCTGGTTCTCTTCACGCAGCGCGTGTACATCTACGATCGGATGAACACTTTCTTCAAGCTGTACGTCGAGACCTGGTTCACCTTCGCGATCGGAACGGCCGTCCTGGTCTTCCGCCCGGCCAACCGGCCGGGAAGCTTCGGAAGCTGGCGCTGGCCCCTGCGAACGGCGCTCGCGGTCCTGGTAGCGCTCGCCCTCTTCACGACCGTCACCGCCGGCCAGGGCGCCGTCGATCGAACGAGCTCCCCGTCCGCCCGAGAGGGATCGGGCCACGGGTTCCTGGCGCGTTACCTGCCGCCGGAGGGACCCTCGCTCGACGGCCTGCGCTACTTGAAGACCACCCGTCCGGCCGAGTACCAAGCCGTGCTGTGGCTGCGCCGCGCTGTCCGCGGCACGCCGGTCATCCTCGAGGCGCAGGGCCCGTCGTATCAGGATTTCGGCCGCATCTCGATGTACACCGGGCTGCCGACTGTCCTGGGATGGGAATACCACGTTCAGCAGCGCGGGAATCCTCAGAAGGAAATCGCCGACCGCGCCGCCGCCGTCAAGCAGATCTACTCGGTGCCCGCCGTGTCCGGGGCCGAAGTGCTCCTGCGCCGCTATCACGTGGCCTACGTCTACGTCGGCTGGCTGGAGCGCCAGACGTACCCCGCCCCGGGTCTCGCCAAGTTCGACAAGGAGAAGAGCGCCTTCGAGCTCGCTTACGAGAACCGGGAGTCGCGGATCTACCGGGTGGCGGGAAGCGAGTCTCAGGACGTCCTGGTTCCCACCCACGAGACCGTCGCGCCTGCCGCCGGAGCCGCCACCCCGGACACCGAGCCCGAAGAAGCGCCGGACATCGCCGCCCAGCCGCGTCCGGACGTCCCCGCGTTCGGGCTCCTTCGGGAGCCGCGGGACGCGGCGGTGGACAATCGCGGCAGGATCTGGATCGCCGATTTCGGCAACTCGCGCCTCCGCGTCTATGACGCCGGCGGAGGACTTCTCGGCGGCTGGGGAGGACGGGGCGCCGGGACCTTCGGCTTGCGCGAGGCTTGCGGTGTGGCCACTTCCGGCGACGATCTGTACGTGGCGGACACATGGAACGGCCGCGTGCAGCGGTACACCCTGGCGGGAGAGTGGAAGGCGACGGCGACGGGCTTCTATGGGCCACGCGGCGTGGCGATCGCGCCGGACAAGACGGTCTGGGTGGCCGACACCGGGAACAACCGGGTCCAGCACTTCGATCCGGAGTTGAATCCGCTCGGAACCACCGGCAAGAAGGGCACGGGCGACGGCGAGTTCCAGGGACCCATCGGCATTGCGGTAGGCCGGTCGGGCTCCGTGTACGTCGCCGACGTCGGGAACCGCAGGATCGTCGTGCTCCGGCCCGGGGGCGAGTTCGAGAGGGCTTTTTCATTTCCGGGATGGGCGCAGCCGGGCGAGCCGGACCTGGAGGTCGGACCCGGCGAAACGCTCTTCGCCTCCGACCCGGACGCCAACGTCGTCGTCGAGCTCGATGCCACGAAGGGAACGGTCATCGCGCGCCGGGGCATGGATGACGCGCACAAGGCCCTCGTGCGCCCGACCGGAGTTGCGATCGATCGAAGAAAGTCTATCCTCTACGTCATCAACTCAGGCAACAACACGGTCTCATCGATACGTCTGCCGGAAAGGAAATCGCCCTGAGCCAGATCGAACCTGCCGCGCCCAGCTCGCCTCCGGCCCCATCCCCGGCCGCGGCGCCCTGGCCGGCCCGCCGCTGGGTCCTGGTGACGGCCTTCGTCGCCCTCGCCGCGGTCTCCCGTCTTGCCCAGCTGGGAGATCGTCCGTTGCATCACGACGAATCGATCCACGCCTTCGAGTCCTACACGCTCTCCAAAGACGGGACCTGGCGCTACGACCCGGCCTACCACGGCCCTCTGATGTACTACGTCACGGCCGGGGTCTACCGGCTTTTCGGAGTGGGCCCGACCACCGCCCGGCTCGTGCCGGCGCTCCTGGGCATTCTCCTGATCGGTTTCGGCTGGGCCCTGGCCCGCTGGATCGGTGTGGAAGCCGCGATCGCCTATGCCCTGCTCGTTCTGATCTCGCCGCACTTCAACTACTTCTCGCGTTTCATCCGGGAGGATCCCTACTCGCTCGTCTTTACCATCGGCACGATCCTCGCCTTTCGACGTTTCCTGGAGACCGACCGGGCGGGCTGGCTGACGGCGAGCGCGGTGCTCTTCGCCTGCGCCGGCGTGACCAAGGAGAACGCCTACATGACCGGCGTCCTCTTCGTCCTGTTCGGCCTCTGGCACTTGGCGGAGCGGATCTTCTCGGCCCCCAAGGGCGCTCCCTCGATCCTGCCCGCGGTCCGGGAGGCCGGCGGCTGGGTCCACCGTCGATGGACCGCGTTCGCGACGGCGGCGGCGGTCTTCCTGACGATCTGGGTCGTTTTCTACTCGGCGTTCCTGCGGTATCCCGAGGACGTCTCGTTGAAGAACTGGCTGGCCATCCGCAAGGCGGTCACCTACTGGATGGGGCAGCATGCGATCGCGCGGATTCCCGGCCCCTGGTACTACTACTTCCCGCAGCTGCTGTATTACGAGACGGCGGT
>DATFTF010000123.1:0-2791 GCA_035262245.1 Thermoanaerobaculia bacterium | reverse complement strand
CCGGCCGGACTCGTCAAAGAGCAACCGCGTCTGGTCCGGATAGATCAGGAAGAAGGTCCGGTCCGGCAACCGGTAGAGGTCGAGGAAGACTCCCTTGGGCGCTTCGAAATGGTCCCCTTTGAAGCGGAACGTGTGCCGGCTTCCGTCACCCGGGTAGAAGTCGACGTTGCCGCTGGGGAGATCGCGCAGTCGGGCGAAGAGCGGGGAATCGATGTTCCGGCCAAACGGTCCCCAGTGAAGCAAGTTCGAAACGTAGTAGCGCGACAGCACGAAGTCGATCCCTCGCCCCTTGATAGCCAGATCCGTCCATGCCATGCGCGACCCACCTGCGTGTGTGTCGATCGCTACGCCGGCTTCGGTCGTAAAGAGCGAAGGATTCTGGGCCGGAATCTGGGCGAGCTCGGGCGTCAGATCTCCGCGCGTCGTCGCAATGGAGGACACGATGCGCAGCAAGTCCGCCTTCGAGAGGTAGGTCAGGTTGTTCTTGACTGCGGCCTCGGAGGCGGAATCCCACGCCAGACGCACCTGCAGCTTCTCGCCCGCCCACTGCTCGATTGCTTTCTTTGCCGGCGGTGTGGGCGTGACCCCTTCGCTGTCCGCCGCCCAGTCGGACAATTCCTGCGCGTAGCCGGCGTCGACCACGCAGTTGTGGCAAGCGTAATCCTTCGAAGGATCGGCGGCTCCATCGTCCCTCTCCGCGGGCTTGTTCTTGATGTCGTAGTCCTTGCGCGCCCGCGGATCGGCGATCAGCACGATCGGCGGCGAGAGATACCGGTTGTAGCCGGGATCCGCCGGGTCGTCCGACTGGCGCGTCAGCGTCACGTAAGTCTTCGTGCGCGGGAAGCCGGCCTTGAGCTCCGAGAGAGCAATGCCTGCGTTGCTCGTCGAGGAGACCTCCGCAGTGATCTCCTTGCCCGCACCTCCCCAGACGCTGGCCAGAGCCCGCACGACATCCGGGGGATACGGGATTGAGGGCTTCGCCGGATTCGACACACCCAGCGGAATTGCGCTTCCAACGTTCTCCCATCGGCCGTCGTGGTCGGTGTCCGCGATCCAGCGCAGCGGCGGATCGAGGGGCGAGAGGGCAAAAGCCTCTCCGCTGTTGGGAGGAGCGCCGTCGCCGGCGTCGGCGGCGCCGAAGAGAACGCCGGTGTCCGGATCGACGGTGAAGGGGACGTTGACGTTCTCGTTGACGACCGGGATGCGCGAGATGACCCGCGGGTCGTCCGGCGTCGCCATGCCGGAGGGAAGCGCCGTGGTGCAGGGGTCTGTCATGTCGTAGACCGCGATGCCGTCGCCGCCAAGACCGACGTAGAGGAGGCCGCGCTCGGCGTCCAGGGCCAGGGTGTTCGCTCCCGCCGCGGTATTGGAGACCTTGAAGAGGCCGACCTGCTCGGGATTGGTCGCGTCGGTGACGTCGACGACGAAGACGCCCGTCGTTCCGGCCGCCGCGAAGGCAAGGCTGGGCTTGTAGTCCGGCCACTTGCTCGAAAGGCACGACTTGCGCTCGGCCGGAGGCTTGACCGGGAAATCGCGCGCGGCGGCGACGGCGAAGATCTGCGGGAACGTGGGGGGAATTCCCGGGGTCTTGAGAGTCACGCCGGGACCCACCTGCGACACCTGGTAACCGCCGGAGCCCGAGCCGATCGTGAAGAGCCCGAGACCGAAACGGGCCACCGCGCCGACGATGAGCGGCTGGCCGGGAGGCTGGACCGGGCTGGGGCCCACGACGCCCGGAAGGAGATCCAGGTCGTTCAGACGCTCCAGGTCCGAGACCAGGTCCGCGCAGTTGTTGGAGGCGTCGTAGGCGCGGCAGAGATTCACGGTCGGCGGCGCGCCGAAGGTGTCGGGCGCCCCGCCGAAGGAGAAGAGAAGGCGCATCTTCTCCGGACAGATGCTGTCCGCGCCTCCCGAATCGGGATCGCAGCTCTGCCCGATCTCGTGCATCGTGCGGTTGACCTCGACTCCCTGGATGCCGAAGGACAGCGTCGCCACGAGCGCGATCTCGGAATTGTTGAGGACGATCTTCAGCCGGTCGCCCGAGGAGGCCCGCGCGTCGATAGAGAAGGCGCCCGTGCCATCGACGAAGGCCGTCCAGGAGCGGCCGGTCGTAACATTGAAGACAGTCGCCGGCTGGTTCAGCGGCGAGGGCGCTCCGCTCGAGGGAATCGTGCCCGAGACCTGCAAGGGCGCGTCGCGATCCTGCTTGCCGTCGGCCGGCGAGGCGTCGGTCTCCTGGAAAGTGACCAGCGTCGGCGTGTCGCGGTCGAGCACGACCTCTTCGCTTTGGTCGTTGGAGAAGAGGTGAATCGTGCGCGGGAATCCCTCCGGGACAGGCGGATTCGGCGTGCCCGTGCGGACGGTCAGGATGGTGAAGGAGGACTCGAGCTTCTCAGCGTCGATGAGCTTGCGGCCGCCGCAGTCGCCCGAGCCGGCCGACGAGGTGAGAAGGAAGACCTGGATGCGGCCCGGCGTTCCTCCTCCTCCCATAGTGACCAGGATCCGCCCGGCGTCGTCCATGGTGACGCCGCGCGCCTCGGCAAAGAGGTTCTTGGAGTCGCAGGGCCGAACGTGGCCGGGATCGGAGGCATCGTAGAGATTCAGGAGCTGGTCCTGAGTGACCTCCAGGAGCAGTCCGCCCCGCGAGAAGAGCGCGTTGACGTCGTTGACCGCGCGCGCGCCGATGATGTCGTCCTTGTGGGTGAACATCTCGACGTCGATCGAAGCCGGAAGCGGCTTTCCGGTGACCGCCTGCGGAGCGCCGCCGCCGCCCGGCAGATGAAGCGTGATC
>DATFTF010000122.1:0-9090 GCA_035262245.1 Thermoanaerobaculia bacterium | reverse complement strand
CGTCGATGATGGAGAGCAGAGCGGGCGCCGACGCGGTCAGCAGCAGGAGTCGGCGGTGGGGAGGAGAGAGCCGGGGAAGTGCGAAAACCAGCACCAGGACGATCGCCGCGAGCGCGGCGAGCCTGGGATAGGCGGCGCGCTCGGCTTCTCGGCGCCGGTCACGCCGGCGCACGGGCTCGGGACCGAGCAGCCGGAGCGCCGAGGCGGTCAGAGAGATTCCCGGATCGGACAGGACGATATCCGAGGCTTTCCATCCGTCTCCGACAGGCCGGACGACCCAGCGCGTCTTCAGAATCCGCTCTCCGAAGCGGAGTCCGAGAATGACGTCGACACTTCGGCCGGACTTGCCCGGGGAGGCCGAGGACCAGGCGACCTCGCCCGGCGGGGCATTGCGGGGAGGCGTCAGGGTCTGCACGAAGTGGCTGCGAACAATGGCGCGGAACCGCTCGCGCTGCCCCTCGGTCAGTCCGACCCAGTGCGATATGCCGAGCCGGGCCTGCAGCGCGGCGTCGGTGTCCAGGGCCTCGACGAACACCCTCTGAGGGCCGGCCACCGCGGCCTTGGCTGTCCGGCGCGCGAAATCCGCTGCGGCCTCGAGCTCCGGAGGGGACAGCTGGGCTTCGAGTTGGACAGTACAGGACAGGGCGATCACAGCGACGACGAAAAATCGGGTGATCGGGTGATCGCGTGATCGGGTGATCTGTGCGGGACCCGCGTGTTTGTTCGGAAAGTTCACCCGATGACCCGATGGCCAGATCACCCGATTGGGGATCAGGCCGGAACTGGCTCTAATCGCGTGACCCGCGGCGAGAGGGACTCTGCCCCCTTCTCGGTGACCAGGATGTCATCCTCGATGCGGACGCCGAACTTGCCGAGGATGTAGACGCCGGGCTCCGAGGTGAAGACCATTCCCGGCTCGAGGACGGTGGCGTCGTGCGCCACCATGTAGGGGGGCTCGTGCACGTCGATCCCCAGCCCGTGTCCGAGCCGGTGGGTGAAGTAACGCCCGAAGCCGGCGCGCTCGATCACCCCTCGCGCCGCCGCGTCGACCTCGGCGCAGCGGATTCCGGGAGCCGCTTTTTCGATCGCTGCGGTTTGCGCTTCCAGCACGGCTGACCAGATCCCGCGGTATTCATCGCTCGGCCTGCCGAAGAACGTCGAGCGCGTGATGTCGTAGTAGTACCCCTCCGGGCGGTCCCACGCGTCGATCAGGACGGCTTCATCTCTGGACAGAGCGCGCGCGGAGGATGCTCCGTGAGGGAGCGCCGAAGAGGGGCCGAATTGGACGACGTTCTCCCCGCCGAAGGCATGGGACATCTCCGCTTCCACCGCTCCCGGCCGCAGCCCGCCAAAGGCCGTGCGGAACCGGACCACGGCGATCTCGATGGCGCGGCGGATCGCGGCGATCTCCTCGGGCGTCTTGATCATGCGCATGGGACCCAGGAGCGCTGCGGCGGAGATGGGTTTCCAGCGCGGCCGGTGCCGGAGGAGCCGCTCCACGTCGTCGAAGGCCGTGGAGGGTTCCACGGCCAGCGTTCCACTCTCGGCGGGAAAGAGCCCGGCCGCCTTGCGGAAGGCGTCCTCGGTTTCCTCCCAGGTAAGGATCTGAGCCACCGCGGACATCCCCCGCAGGCGGGCCTCCTCGAACGCGGGGCAGATGACGAAGGGATCCCGATCGCGGAAGAGGAAAAGGGCGGTCAGCCGCTCACTGCGATGAAAGTCGATGCCGGTCAGGTAGAAGAGGTTCGAGGAGGGAGTGGCGTAGAGGCCGTCGGCCTCGACCGCCGCCAGACGCTGGCGCGCTGCGGCCAGCCGCTCGAGGTAGATCTCTTTCTTCAAGCCCATAGGCGCGGATCCTAGCAGAGGCCGCCCGCCGGCCCCGACTGTTCTCGCAGATCCTTCCCGGTCATCTCACGCGGAACGGGCAGACCCTGGATTCCGAGGAGGGTCGGCGCGACGTCGGCAAGCGTCCCGTCCCCGCGCAGGCGTCCGCCCCGAACGCAGTGGACGAACGGCACGGGGTTGGTCGTGTGGGCGGTGTGCGCCTGACCCGTCGCGGGATCGATCATCTGCTCGGCGTTGCCGTGGTCGGCGGTCATCAGAAGGATCGCTTCCCGGGACGCGGCGGCCGTCTCCAGGCGTCCCAGGCATCCGTCCAGCGTCTCGATCGCGGACACGGTTTCCGGCAGCTTGCCGGTGTGGCCCACCATGTCGGCGTTGGCGAAGTTGATCACGAACGCGCCGAAGGCTGCCGACGCGAGAGCCTTCTCCGCCTGGGCCGTGATCGCCGCCGCGCTCATCTGCGGGTGCAGGTCGTAGGTCGCGCCTTTCCAGGATGGGACAAGGATTCGCTCTTCGCCGGGATAGGCTTTCTCGACGCCGCCGTTGAAGAAGTACGTGACGTGGGCGTACTTTTCCGTCTCGGCGATTCTCAGGTTTTGGATTCCGTGCTGGGCCCAAACCTGGGCGAGGATCTGTTCCAGGCGCGGGGTGGGGAAGGCGACCGGGAGTGGAAACTCCTTCTTGTATTCGGTGAAGCAGACGAAGTGGAGGCGCGGAGCCGCGCCGCGCTCGAACGCGTCGAAGCCGTCTTCCGTGAGCGCGCGGGTGATCTGGCGCGCTCGATCGGCGCGGAAATTGAAGAAGATGGCCGCATCTCCATCCGCCAGGACGCCGTCCTTGCGAATCACCGTCGGCTGGATGAACTCGTCGTTCTCGCCGCGCTGATAGGCCCTTTCGACCGCCTGGCGAGCGTTCTCCGCGGAAAGACCATCCCCGCCGACCATGGCTCGATAAGCCCGGGCCACGCGATCCCAGCGGCCATCGCGATCCATGGCGAAATAGCGGCCGGAGACCGTGGCGATTTCCGCTCCGCCGTTTCGGAGCCGGGGCTCGAGCTGTTCCAGGTATCTCAGAGCGGAGCGCGGAGGCGTGTCCCGGCCATCGGTGAAGACGTGGACGCGCACGCGGGGAACCTCGCGGCGCCGCGCGAGCTCGAGGAGCCCCCAGAGATGGCTCTGGTGGGAATGGACCCCTCCATCGGAGAGCAGGCCGAGCAAATGGAGTGTCGAGCGCTGGTTGCGGGCGTGCAGCGCCGCGGCGGAGATCGCCGGGTTGTCGAAGAAGCTCCCATCGCGCAGCGCCAGATCGATTCGGAGCAGGTCCTGGGGCACCATGCGTCCGGCCCCCAGGTTCAAGTGCCCCACTTCCGAGTTGCCCATCAGGCCCGCGGGAAGGCCCACCGCTTCGCCCGAGGCCTCCAGGCGGGAGTGGGGATACTCGCGCAGCCAGCGGCCGAAGACCGGCGTGCGCGCCAGCGTGATGGCGTTGCCCGGGGAGGCCGGAGCGATCCCCCAGCCGTCGCAGATCACCAGAACGACGGTCGGCATGCCGCAACCATATGTCACACGTCGCCTTCGCTACGCTTCGGCTCCCGCGGCGTGAGTCGTTTCGCGGATCCAGTCCGCCAAACTTGGTCACGCCGCGAAGACACGACGAGGGCCTGCAATCCGGCCTAGCCCCCGTCCGCGGCGCGCGAAGCTCCCGAAGTAACCGAGGGAGGACGTCGCGCGCCGCGGGGAGCCGGAGCGAGCACGGGATCAGGCGTTTGGTCGAGCGCCTTTGCGCGAGCCAAACGCCGGTGCCCGCGTCAGCGGGCAGATCCCGCGCGCAGCGGAGGCGACGGCCTAGGCCCGCGTCAGGAAGGTGCGGGCGACTTCGGCGACGCTCCACGCCTGGGCGAAGCATCCCCGGGGGCCGTGGGGGGGCTCTCCGTCGAACATCTCAGAGATCGAGCCGATTCCGGCCTCGCGGATGTGAGCTCGCAGAGGGGCCAGCCAGGCTCGGGCCACGCGGCGTGACTCCTGGTTCTCTCCGAACACGCGGAAGTGGGCGTCGACGAATGCTCCCATCAGCCACGGCCAGGCCGTTCCCTGGTGGGCGGCCAGGTCGCGATTGCGCTGGCTTCCTTCGCAGCGCCCGTGGTAGCGGGGATCACGCGTGTCGAGGGTGCGCAGACCGAACGGAGTCAGCAGGCGCCGGCGCACTGTCCAGTAGACCGAGCGCGCGCGATGAGGCGGGAGAAGGTCTCCGGTCAGGGAGACGGCGAAGATCTGGTTGGGCCGCAGGCTGGCGTCGGGGCCGTGCTCGCCGAGAACGTCGTAGAGATATTCCTTGTCGGAATACCAGAAGGCCTCGTTGAACCGCCGGGCAACGTGCCAGGCTTCCGCTTCGAGCTGCCGGGCCCGCGCGGTCTCTCCCGCGAGCCGCTCCAGCCGCGCGGAGCTCTTGAGCGCGGCATGCCAGAGCGCGTTGACCTCCACCGGTTTGCCGTCCCGAGGCGTCACCGGCTGACCGTCGACGACGGCATTCATCCAGGTGAGCGGCTTTCCTGGCGAAGAGCCCTTCAGCAGCCCGTCCTCGGCCACGCCGATCCCGAAGCGGGTGCCCTCGCGCATCGCCCCGAGGATCGAGCGCACTGCTCCGAGGAGGGGAGCCGGACGGCTCGCGTTGCGGCGCGCGCGGGCGAACCATTCGACCGCTAGGATGAACCAGAGCGGAGCGTCCATGGAGTGGTACTGCGGCTCCCCGTCCTCGCCCGCGAACTGGCCGGGCAGTAGCCCGTTGCGGCGCATGGCGGCCTGCGCGTTGAGAACGCGCGCGGTCGCTGCGTACCGCCCGGTGGCCAGGGCCAGCCCGGGCGCTGCGACGAGGCTCTCGCGCCCTCGGTCGGCATAGGAGGGATATCCGGAGATGATCGCGCTCTCGCGGTAGTCGCCGTCGGCGAGGAACACTTCCGCGCGGCGGGTCAGCTCGTCGAAGAGCCCGTCGCCGGTCGCCGTGAAGTCTTCCCGCCGCCGGCGCTCGGCGTCGAGAAGGTGCGTCGGATCGGCGAGCACCTCCTCGAGCGAGAAGAGCGTGTAGGCCTCGCCTCCGGGCTTGAGCGTCCACTCCCAGGCGAGCGGGCTCCAGAGATCCTCGACGGCCTCCCACCCCCGCTCCGCGTCGTCGGAGTAATGAAATCCCTTGAGCCAGGTCGGATCCACGACGGCGCGGGCACTCACGCCACGCAGGTAGAGTCGAGGCAGATAGGCCACCGGCCGCACCCAGGAGACTTCTCCCCGAAGTTCAACGCCCGCGTCGAAGTCGTCGGTCTGACGCCGCAGCTCGTGCACACTGGCGAATCGCAGGAGCGGTCTCACGTGGAGGCGGATTTCGCTCGAGCCGACGTTGACGTAGCGGGCGATGGTGATGGAGCGGTCGCGGACGAGGCAGAGGGATCGCTCGACGGCAAAGTCCGGCGTTTCGTGCCTCCACTGCGGAAAGGGAGCCAGCCGGAACGAGGCAATACTGCGGTCGCCTTCGGGAAAGATGCGATCCTCGTAAATCTGCGTGGAGAGCCCGGTCTCCCGCCCGCCGGCGAGGACGAATTCCTCGCATCCGACCACCAGCATCCAGCGGCGCCGGGGTGAAGGAATGGCCGGCGCGTACCATCCGTGGTGCCGCCGCGTGCGGGCGCCGGCAACCGTTCCGCACGCAAACCCGCCCAGGCCGTCCGTTTCCAGCCACTCCAGAGAGAGCTTGCGGTTTCGATCCCACAGCTCCTCCGGTCCCCAGGCCAGAGTCGGGGTCTTGGCGGAGGCGACCTTCTCGAAGGAGGACATCGTTGCCGCGGCGAGATTCTCTCGCAACTCCAGGGAATGTAAGGCTGGTGTTTTGCGCCCTTGCACTCAAGGGCGGCGCAGTCCTCCGGCCCCGAGCCGCGGCGCGTAATAAGATTCGATCCGGGTGCCGAGCCGGCCGTCTCCCGTCCCGCGGGGATGTCCGGCAGGGAAAGCGAGGAGCCGGTGAGCACGGTTGCGAAGAGCCTCGACGAGCTTTGCGTCGACACGATTCGGACGCTGGCGATCGATGCGGTGCAGAAGGCGGACTCCGGCCACCCCGGCCTGCCGCTGGGCGCCGCACCGATGGCTTACGTGCTGTGGCAGAAGTACCTCAAGCACAATCCGCGCGATCCTAAGTGGCCGGACCGGGACCGATTCGTTCTTTCGGCCGGGCATGGTTGCATGCTCCTCTACTGTCTCCTTTACCTGACAGGCTACGACCTGACCCTCGAGGATTTGAAGTCCTTCCGCCAGTGGGGGAGCCGCACACCCGGACATCCCGAGTTCGGACTGACTCCCGGGGTCGAGGCGACCACCGGCCCGCTCGGGCAGGGAAGCGCCAACGCCGTCGGCATGGCCATCGCCGAACGTCTCCTGGCCAACCGGTTCAACCGGCCGGGACAAACGATCGTCGACCATCGGACCTTCGCGCTCGTTTCCGACGGCGATCTCATGGAGGGAATCTCGGGCGAAGTCGCGTCGCTCGCCGGCCACCTCGGCCTCTCCAAGCTGCTCTATCTGTACGACTCCAACAACGTCACGCTGGACGGGCCGGCCTCGATCAGCTTCACCGAGGACGTCGGCAAGCGCTACGAGGCGTACAACTGGAACGTCCTGCACGTGAAGAACGGGGACACCGACCTTGAGGAGATCGATCGCGCGATCGCCGCAGCGCTGCGAGAGACGAAGCGCCCCTCCCTGATCGTGGTCCACACCACGCTCGGCTACGGCTCGCCGCACAAGGCGGGGACCTCCGCGGCGCACGGGAGCCCTCTCGGAAAGGAAGAGGTCGTCCTCACCAAGAGGAATCTGGGCTGGCAATGGGAGGAACCCTTCTACGTGCCGTCAGAGTCCCAGGCTCACCTGCGCGAGGCGATCGACCGCGGCCAGAAGCTCCAGTCCGACTGGGAGGCGCGTTTCTCGGCGTACGCGAAGGCCTTTCCCGACCTGGCCGAGCAATGGAGGGCGGGCTGGGACCTGGCGCTTGCGTCCGGATGGGACGCCTCGCTTCCCACCTGGAAGGCCGGCGAGAAGGAGGCCACGCGCGTCGCCGGCGGCTCGGCCTTGAACGCGATCGCTTCCAAGGTCCCGTACCTCGCCGGGGGCGACGCCGACCTGTCCGAGTCGACCAAGACCACGATCAAGGGGGGCGGGGATTTCGACGCCGCGACCGGCGCCGGGCGCAACTTCCACTTCGGCGTCCGCGAGCACGCCATGGCCGGCACGGCCAACGGCATGGCCTACCACGGAGGCGTCCGTCCCTTCGTAGCCACCTTCTTCAACTTCTCCGACTACATGCGTCCCTCCATCCGCCTGGCGGCGCTCTCCGAGCTGCCGGTGATCTTCGTCTGGACGCATGATTCGATCGGCCTCGGAGAAGACGGGCCTACGCACCAGCCGGTCGAGCAGCTCATGTCGCTGCGGGCCATGCCCGGAATGACCACCATCCGTCCCGGCGACGTTGCCGAAACGGTCGAGGCCTGGAGAGCAGCGATGGAGCATAAGCATGGCCCGGTCGGCCTCGTCCTCTGCCGCCAGAAGATTCCGGTTCTGGACCGGGCCGTGCTCGCGCCGGCGGCCGGCGTGCGGAAGGGCGCCTACGTTCTGGCCGAGGCCTCGAAGCCTCCGGCGCGCTGTCTCTTAATCGCCAGCGGCTCGGAGCTTTTCCTGGCGGTCGCCGCTCGGGAGAAGCTCGAAGCGGAGGGGATCGCCACCCGCGTCGTCTCGATGCCCTGCTGGGAGCTCTTCGACCGGCAGCCGGAGGAGTACCGCAAGAGCGTCCTTCCAGACTCGATTCGGGCGCGTCTGGCCATCGAGGCGGGAGCCACTCTGGGCTGGAAGCGCTACGTCGGCGACGGAGGAAGCGCGGTCGGCCTCGACCGCTTCGGCGCGTCGGCTCCCGGGGAAAAGGTCCTGCAGGAGCTCGGCTTCTCGGTGGAAAACGTGGTGAAGCGGGCGAAAGAGCTGTTGTGAACATTGCCATCGGTTGCGATCACGCGGGGTTTCCGTTGAAGCGCGAGCTCTTGCCCGTGCTCTCGCAGCTCGGGCACCAGGTCGAGGACGTGGGCGCTTTCGACACGCAGCCTTCGGACTATCCGGACTTCGCCCGTTTGGTCGCCCTCT
Source organism: Thermoanaerobaculia bacterium (assembly GCA_035262245.1). Classification (GTDB taxonomy): domain Bacteria; phylum Acidobacteriota; class Thermoanaerobaculia; order UBA5066; family Gp7-AA6; genus DATFTF01. The sequence continues at coordinate 1,084 of DATFTF010000122.1, read as the reverse complement.
GCGTCGTCCAGGGCCGTTGCCAGCGGGGCATCGTGGTGTGCGGAAGCGGCGTCGGAGCCTCGGTGGCGGCCAACAAGGTCATTGGGATCCGGTCGGCTCTCTGCCACGACACGTTCTCCGCCCGCCAGGGCGTGGAGGACGACGACATGAACGTGGTGTGCCTGGGCGCTCGGGTCATCGGACCGGCGCTCGCCGCCGAGGTCCTGAAGGCCTTTCTGGCCGCCCGTTTCTCGGGGGCCGAGCGTCACGTGCGGCGGCTCAACAAGATCAAGGCGATCGAGCAGGAGGCCCTGCGCGGCGCCTTCTCGGAAAGGGGTGTTTCATGAGCGAGAACAAGCTCCAGACTCTCCGGAAACTCGGCCAGAGCGTCTGGTACGACTACATCCGGCGCGACATCTACACGACCGGCAAGCTGGCCCAGCTCATCCGAGAGGACGGGCTGGCCGGAATGACCTCCAACCCGACGATCTTCCAGAAGGCCATCGCGGAAACGGATCTCTACGACGAGGACATCCGCCGCTTCGCGCAGGCGGGCGACGCCACGCCGCGCATCTTCGAGCGCCTCGCCGTCGAGGACGTCCGACGCGCCGCGGACTTCTTCCGCCCGGTCCACGACCAGAGCGGCGGCGACGACGGGTTCGTCTCGATCGAGGTCGGTCCGCAGCTGGCCCACGACACCGCCGCCACGATCGCCGAGGCGAGGCGTCTGTGGCAGGAGTGCGACCGCAAGAACGTCATGGTCAAGATTCCGGGCACCGCGGAGGGAGTCCCGGCGATCCGGGCCTGCCTGGCGGAAGGGATCAACATCAACATCACTCTTCTCTTTTCCGTGGCGCGCTATCGCGAAGTCATGGAGGCCTTCCTCTCCGCGATGGAGGAGCGCGTGCGGTCGGAGAAACCGGTCGATAAGATTCGCTCGGTCGCGAGCTTCTTCGTCAGCCGCGTCGACACCAACGCGGACAAGAAGCTCGACGCGGTGGCCAAGGATGCCGCCGCCTCCGAGGACCGCAAGCGCCGGGCCCGCGAGCTGCGGGGGAAGCTCGCGATCGGCAATGCACGTCTGGCCTATCTGGCGTTCCAGGAG
>DATFTF010000121.1:0-4365 GCA_035262245.1 Thermoanaerobaculia bacterium | reverse complement strand
ACCCTCTTCGAGGAGGGCGACGAGGTTGCGATCTTCGCGCCTTACTGGGTCTCGTTCCCGGAGATGGTCCGTCTTTCCGGTGCGACGCCGCGGATCCTCCAGACCCGCCTTGCCGACGGCTGGAGGCCCGACGCGGCGATTCTCGAAGAGCAGGCCACGGCGCGCACGCGCGGCGTCATTTTGAACTCACCCAACAATCCGACCGGAGTCGCCGCCACCGGCGAGGAGATCGAGCGGATCCTGGAGTGGTGCCGGCGTCGAGAGGCCACCCTCATCTTCGATGAAACGTACGACCGGTTTCTCTACGAACGCCGCAGACACGTTTCGGCGGCCTCGTTTCGGGCCGACGCCGACCGCCTCGTCGTCACCGGGGCGGCATCCAAGACCTACGCCATGACCGGCTGGCGGCTGGGCTGGGCCGTCGGGCCCAAAGATCTGATCTCCGCGCTGACCGCCTACCAGAGCCACTCCACATCCAACGCGTCCTCGATCTCGCAGGCCGCCGTTCTGGAGGCGCTGCAGCAGCTCGAGCGCACGGAGGCCTCGGTCTCCGAGATGCTCGCGCATTACGCCCGGCGCCGGGACGCCATGATCGGGGCGCTCGCCCGAGTGTCGGGCGTGCGCTGCCCGGCGCCTGAGGGCGCGTTCTACGCCTTTGCCGACGTTTCCGGCCTCTTCGGGCGGAAGAAGCTGACCGGCTCCGGGCCTTTTTGCCGGCGGCTGCTCGAGGAAGCGCACGTCGCCGCGGTGCCGGGCGACGCGTTCGGCGATGACGCCTGCGTCCGATTCTCCTTTGCAACTCCGATCGAGAGGGTCGAAGAGGGGATGCGGCGGTTCGCCCGCTGGGCGGAAGTCTAGAAGAGAGAGCCACGACGCTCGCCGGCGCTGCAACGCCGGCCACGGGTCCTTCTCGAGTTCCGGACGCTAGCCCGCGTCGGTGGAGGTCTGCGCAACCTCGGCGTGCACGGAGCGCACGAGCGCCTCGACCGCGTTCTCCTCGAGCCCCTTGGGGCCGAAGCTTCGTCTCGCGAACTCGACCCATTCCGCGCCGACCCGCACCTGCAGGATCAGCATGCGCGCCTTTTCCGTCCAGGAGAGGCGCACAGCCATGCTCGGTGAGGCGTACACCGCGGACCGGTCTGCATCCGCCGCGGAAGGTTTCTGCTCGCCGGTGAGGCTGTACCCCATCTTCCGAAGAGCCGAGCCGATGCTGTCGAAGGCCGTCTCCACGCTCATCATTGGACGCCTCGCTTCGGTTGGCCGCTATTCTATGTCCAGCGCGGCCGCGGGCGAACCGGGCAGGCGTTCGTCGGAGGACACCAACAGAGCGCCGCCGCTGCTCTCTTCACGGCGCGCGGCGGAGTCCTGGACCGTCGCCAGTCCGCGCATCGCCCACCACGCCCGGGCGTCCTCGCGCGACCAGGTTCCGGCGCCGCAGCTTTCGAGCATCGCGTCCAGCTCCTGCGCGCTGCTCGGGCGCTCCTGTCGGTCGAAAGAGAGGCAGCGGCCGATGACTTCGGCGAGCCCGGCCGGCACGGGCCTGGGCGCGGCCTGGCTCACGGGAACAGGGCCTTTCTTCTCCATGGCAAAGACCTCGATGGCCGTGCGCCCGGGAAACGGCGAGCTGCCGGTCAGGAGAAAGTACCCGACTGAGCCGAGAGCGAAGAGATCCGCGCGCAGGTCGAGCGTCGCCGGATCGCTCATCGCCTCGGGAGCCATATAGAGGGGCGTTCCCAGGAGCGAGCCGTCCTGAGACAGCTCGGCATCGCGCGGAGCGTCCGGTGCCCGTCCGTCCGGCATACGGTCGATGGAGCCGATCTCCTTGACCAGTCCGAAGTCGAGAACCTTCAGGAAATCGGGAATCCCTCCCTGGATGCAGACCATCAGATTGGCGGGCTTGATATCGCGATGAATGAGCCCCGCCTGGTGCGCCTCGGCGAGCGCACCGCAGGCCTGGCGCAGCAGGTGCACCACGCGCGCGCCCGGCAGCGGCCCCTCGAGTCCCACCAGCTGGAGCAGGTTGATGCCGCGCAGCAGCTCCATGGCGTAGTAGAAGACGCCCTCGCGGGTGCGCCCGTAGTCGTAGATCGCGATCGTGCTCGGATGCGTCAGGCCTGCCGTCAGCTGAACTTCTCGCTCGAAGCGCGCGAGCGCCCGCTCCCCCTCGGTGCCCGGCGCCAGCAGCTTGACCGCGGTCGGACGGCGCAGCAAAGCGTGGCGGGCCTCCCAGACCACTCCCATGGCGCCCTGCCCCAGGCGCGTGACCAGGCGGTACGGACCGACCCGTTCAGCCTGGCGCCGAAGGCGGGAGATGGCTCGCATCGAAGTCACCATCCCGAGGCCGAAGAGGACGGCCAGGATGCCTCCTGAGGCGATCGCGATCGCTCCACGGCTGGCGGGGAGGAAGCCGCCGGGAAGCGCGAAGGCCTCGAGCGCCCACTGGCGATCGGCGAAGCTGACCAGGAAATGCTCATCGAACCCGCTGCGTCTGGGCAAGCGGGCCGCGCCCGCGGGCATCTCGGCCAGGGTCGCCGCCGTCTCGGCCTCGGCGTCCCGCAGAACGAAACCAAGACCGGGTGTATCAGTCGTTCGCGCCGCGGTCTCGACGACCGGGGCGACGCGAAAAACCACCATCGCGAAACCGGAAAGGGAACCGCGCCGAGCCGCCTCGAACCCGGGGTCGCCCTCCTGGAAGACCGGTGCGTACAGGCCGATCGCCGGAGGCGCGTCGGGTCTGGCCGAGTCCTCGACCAGCCGAAAGGGGGACGAGGCCATGATCTCCCCCGTGTCGCGGGCCCTCTCGGCCACCGAAGATCTGCCTCGCTCGGTCGACACATCCAGACCGAGGGCCCGCGAGCTGGGAGGCTCCATGTAGTGAATCGGGACGTAGACCGCGCGGCGCGGAGCCGGGATCGCCTTCCCATCCGCGCCCAGATCCCAAAAGTGGTAGCCCGGGAGGCCGCTCGCGCGGGCCTCGGCTTCGAAGTCGGACCGCTGCGAGTCGCGCACCACGGGAAGCCATTCGAAGGCATAAATGAGCCGGTGGCGGTTCAGCATCGGAACGACCAGGAGCCGGAACTCTTTGCGTGTGACGCCGCCCGAGACCTCCAGAAAACTCTTCAGGGCCCGAAGGTCCTCGAGAGGACGCGAGAGACTTTCGTTGACAGCGGCCAGCAGCCTCTGGGCCTGGCCCGCGAAGTCGAGTCTCGCGGCAGTCCGCGCGCGGGCGTAGGCGTAGGACCCCGCGCCGATCGAAAGAGCCGCGAGGACAGCCGCGACCAGCAGGTCCGTTGCCCGGATCGATGCGCGCCAGGAGGAGAGCGCGGACCGAAGGCGGCGGAGCGTCAGCTGCCCCGTCTCGGACCCGGATCGGCGCCCCGGCATCGCCGCGCCGCTGGTCATGGGGTGATTATCTTGCGAAGTCTCCCCGCCGGGAATGGGGGGATCGACGTGCAGCCGGCGATGGGAACGGGTCGACTTCGCGGCGTAAAGCCTCGGCCCGGCGGCGGTGGGCCCGGGGAAGTTAGATCAGCGGCGTGTCCGCGACGAGGTCGGGCGAGGGGAACGCTTCCTCGATCCGCGGCGCGGGCCGCACGACGGTCTCCGCCGGCGGCTTCCGCCGATCGGCCAGCGCGACGTAGGAGGCCCAGGCCCCCACCCGGACCCCGGAGCGCACCAGAACCGCTCCGATCTGAAGGAGCGAGTGGGCGAGGATGGCGGCCGCGGAGACGGCGGGAGCGGCCCACTCCACGGCGATCACGGTCAACCAGGCAACGCCGCCGACCAGAAACCAGAAGAGCAGGAGGCCGAAGGCCCTCCACCACGCGCCAGAAAGCATCCGCCCGGCCATCACAAACCCGCGCCATGCTCCGGCAGCCGGGGCGTGGCGTCGCGCGATACGCGCGTAGTCGTGCAGCAGCGAAAGGAGGGCAAAGAGCAGCAGTCCCACGAGGACCGCCGCGGTGTAAAGAGCGCGAGCGGACGGGGCCCCGGGAGGCGTCTGCTCCAGGAGCTTGCGCGAGGCGGCGCGGGCCGCGGCGATCCAGGCGCCCAGCACGATCGCCGCGCTCACGGCGAAGATCGCGAAGCATTTGAGGTTGTGCCAGAAGTTTCGGACCGCGCCGCCGAAGAACTGGCCGAGCGCGGCTCGGTCTCGCCGGGCCAGGACTTCGACGAAACCCCCGGCGTAGAAAATCTGAAGCAGGACGGCGACGGCGGCTCCGCCGACCGCGAGCCGCCAGGACGCGGCGATCACGTCCTTCTTTTCCACAAGGAACTCCAGGACGTCGGTCGGGGCGAATAACGGGTGATGACGCAGGACGTGATCGCCGGCCAGGGTGCGGCCGAAGACGGAATCGAGCGCCG
>DATFTF010000120.1:0-3240 GCA_035262245.1 Thermoanaerobaculia bacterium | reverse complement strand
GGTCCGCGCGTGGACACTGGCCAGGGAGACGGTCGTTCCGGCTCGAGCGATGCGCCCGACCTTCCCCGTCAGATCCGCGTCGAGCACCGCCGAATAGCTCCCGTCCTCTTCGACCTTGAGGTCCCGGAATGCAATTCGTGAAGGCGCAGCGGCATCCACTTCCGTGCCGCCGGGAAGATGGAACTCGCCGGAGTTCAGCTCGACGGAAAAGCTCGAAGCACCGATCTGCGCCCCGAACTTGCCCGATTCGAGAGTGCGGATGTGAAACTTTCCGCCTCTCAACTCGCCTGAGGAAAACGTGCTGTGGCTCTCCCCGAATCCCACCGCGCCGTTCTCGATCTCGCCCTCCAGGGCTCCGGACGCGTCGATCTGCGCCGGAGCTCCGTCACGGCCCGGAATATAAGAGCCCTTGTCCAGAGTCACCTTCAGAGGCACGCCTCCCTTGGGGGCAGCGGCGGTCTGGAATCGCACCAGGTCGCCCATGCCGAGAGGTTTTTCCCCGTAGGCGACAAACTCGGAGTCGTGGACACGCGCCTCGCGAACGAGATCGAGAAAAGACGGCCCGGGCGTCGGTGTCGGCGCCGCGGCGAGAGCGGGACCCGGAGTGGGCGTTTTCACGGCAGTCGGTTTCGAAGAGCTCGATCCCAAGACGTCGCCGCGCAGCACCGATGGTATGTCGGTCCGGAACTGGAGCTTCCTGAGGGCCGACATCGCGATCCCGCGAAAGATTCCGACGATCGGCCGCCAGATTCCTTTGCCGTGGAACTTCGCGTCGGTGATCCCCTTGCCGTCCTGGAAAGCGACAGACTCGACGTAAACCTTCGGCCGCAAACCCTTGCCCGAGACGAGGAGTGTTCCGTTGGAAACGTCGAAGTTCAGGCGTTCGATGCGCCCGCCGGCCGCCTGCGCCGACATTTTCGCCAGCGGCGAGCCCTTGGTGACGACCGTCCACTTCTGCACCACCGGGACGCTGCCTTCCAGCAGGTCGACCTCGACGTTCAACTTGCCGCTCTCGACGCAGCCGCCGATCTCATCGATCAGGGCGCGCGTGTCGACCGGAGCGGCGTTGGGCGTGATGGGCGGCGCTTCGGGCGGCGCTTCCCCCGCCGAAGCGGCGCTGGGCGTGACCAGCGGAGTCTCCGACGCGTTCGGATTCGGCGTGGGCGTAGTCGCCGCGGCGGGCGCGGGAGAGGGCGTCGGCGAGGGTGTCTGCGCCAAGAGCGCCGCTGCAGCGAAAGTGAACCCGGCGACCGCGCCCAAACCTCGCAACATGAGACCCCTTCTCGGATTTTGTCACGCCCGGCGCGTTCGGCTCGCGCCGGTCTCCGACGCCCGCTGGCGCTCGCAGCGGACAAACCCCACCCGGGGCGCCGTCAGTAGGGAAGGCAGTAACAGGTCTCGAAGCAGACGCCTGAGGGGGGCGGAAAGCACGACGAATAGGCGGCCCAGGTCGCTGTCACGCAAGTCGGGTCACTCGCACAGAAGGCCGCACACACCGGACCGCCCAGCACCGGGCACCGGACCCGCGGTCCGGTGATCAGCGAATAGGAGTTGGTGACCGGTTTGCACGGAAGCGGCGCAGGGAACATCGCCTGCGCGAAATAGCCGACCTGCGGAGCGGCGCCGGTCAGAACTCCGGCCTGCGGACCGGCAGCCGCCGGCGGAGCGAAGAAATCTCCGGGAGCCGCCCCGCTCCGACAGGAAGAGTAGGCACAGGGCTCCAAATTCAGAACGGCAACCCCGGCCGCAGCCGCCTCCTGAGCCTCCGATGCGACGGCTGTCCACCCAAAGACGACGACGGTAAGGACGGGGATGCCGCGGAGACGCCGGGAGAGTCTCTTGCTGCACCTCTCGGGGCGAAAAGAAAGGGACGAGGGCGGGCTTGCCCCTTTTTGGAATTCAGTATATGCCTGACGGCAGCGCTCTCCGCCCGAAGCAATCATGGAAGCCCGACCGCTGCGCCGCATCCTCCACGTCGACATGGACGCCTTCTACGCTTCCGTCGAGCAGCGGGATGATCCGAGCCTGCGCGGCCGGCCGGTGGCGGTGGGCGGGAATCCCGACAGCCGTGGCGTCGTCGCCGCGGCGAGCTACGAGGCGAGAAAGTTCGGCGTGCGCTCGGCCCTGCCGATGGCCCGCGCGGTCCGCCTCTGTCCCGATCTCGTCATCGTCCGTCCCGACTTCGAGAAGTACGCCGCGGTGTCGCGCCAGGTTTTCGTCATCTTCCGGGAAGTCACCCCGCTCGTCGAGCCGCTCTCGCTCGACGAAGCGTATCTGGACGTGACCGAGAACAGCTGGGGCATTCCGCTCGGCGTCGACGTGGCGCGCAAGATCAAGGAGCGCATCCGCGAGCAGACCCTCCTGACGGCCTCGGCCGGCGTGGCCCCCAACAAGTTCCTGGCCAAGATCGCCTCGGGGTGGAAAAAGCCGGATGGATTGACCGTCATCGCGCCCGAGCGCATGGAGCGTTTTCTGCACGCCCTTCCCGTCGACGCCCTGTGGGGCGTGGGGCCCAAAACCGCCGCGCGACTGCGGGCTGCGGGATTTCAACGGCTGGTGGACATTCGCGCGGCCGATCCCGAGGCCCTTCGGGGCGTGGTCGGAAGCTGGGCGGAGGGACTCCAGCGCATGGCCTTCGGAGACGATCCCCGGCCCGTCGAGCCCCACAGGGAGCGCAAGTCGATCGGCTGCGAGGAGACGTACGCGCGGGACATTCAGGATCTCACGGCCATTCGCCGGGAAGTCGAAGCCCTCGCGCGGCAAAGCGCCCGGATCCTGGAGAAAAAGAAGATGACCGCGCGGACGGTGGTTCTCAAGGTGCGTTACTCGAATTTTCAGACCATCACCCGCAGCGCCACCCGGGAGCCGGCGACCCGTTCGCCCGGCGAGATCGCCGATCGCGCAGACCACCTGCTGGAAAAGACGGAAGCCGGCGCGCGGCCGGTGCGGCTGCTGGGCGTGTCGCTCCACGGGCTGCGGGACGCGGACGAGCCGGAAGCCGCAGCCCCCGCGGAGGAGGGCCTTCCTTTTTCCAAGGGCGAAGGTGAGGAGAAGCCATGACTGGAAAGATCTCTTGGGCCCGCGTGCTGGCCGGCGGTCTCGTCGCCGGTCTGGTGGGCAACGTCCTGGAAGTGGGCTACGGGATGGCGATGCGCGGCGCGTTCGAGGCCGCGGCAAAGGCGGCGGGCAAGCCCGTCGAGATGCGGCCGGCGGCGATGATCGCTCATCTCCTCTGGAGCT
>DATFTF010000119.1:0-2806 GCA_035262245.1 Thermoanaerobaculia bacterium | reverse complement strand
GCCCGCGGGCTACGAGCGCGACGGGGCCAACGACGTCCAGGAGTGGACGCTCGGCGTCGGCTTCAAGCCGATCGACCAGCTCATCCTCAAGGCGGACTGGCAGCAGCGTCACAACGCGGCGCGCACGGGGGTCAACCAATGGAACGTCGCGCTCGGTTACGTTTTCTGATTCGCCCATGCCCGGACTCGAGCGGTTCCCACGGCGCGTAATCCTGGCGGTCTTTCTGACGACCCTTGCCGGGAGCTTCGTCTCAGCGAAGGTCTTTCTGACCCAGGAGGAGGCGCTGCGGCTGGCCTTTCCGGCAGGCACGTCGGTCGCCCGCAAGACGGCGTTCCTGACCGCAGCGCAGCAGGAAGCCGCGCGCCGGCTTTCCGGCGCGGAACGGGCTCCGAGCGCGCTGGTGACTTTCTACGTCGGGACCGCCGATGGGCGGGAGGTCGGCACGGCGTACTTCGACACCCATGTCGTCCGCACCCAGCCCGAATCCCTTCTCATCCTGATCGATCCGGCGGGTGCGATCTCGCGCATCGAGATCCTCGCCTTCGACGAGCCGGAGGAATACCTTCCGCGTTCGAACTGGTACGCCCAGTTCGACGGGAAGAAGCTCGACGATTCCCTCGCGATCCGGCGCGGGATCCGTCCGGTCTCCGGCGCCACTCTGACCGCGCGCGCCACGCTCGAGGCGGCGCGCCGCGTTCTTGCGGTGCATCAGGTGCTCCATGCGCCGCAAGGAAAGGCGCCATGAAGCGCTGGGAGGTCTGGATCAATCACGTCGGATGGACGCTCGTGGCGGCGAGCGGCGTCCTCTACGGAGTCTTGAAGTATTTCGTCGCCGGGAGTGACCCCGATTCGAGGCTGGGCCACCCGTGGCAGCCGGCCGTTCTGGCGGTTCACGTCCTGGCCGCTCCCGTGGCCGTCTTCGGTTTCGGTCTTCTGTTCCGCCGCCACGTCCTGGCGCGCTTTGCGTCCGCCGCGGGACGCAAGGGCCTGACCGGAACGGCCATGACCCTCCTGGCGATCCCGCTGGCGATGTCGGGATACCTTCTCCAGACGCTGACCGGAGACGCGGCCCGTCGTTGGACCGGCTGGGCCCACGCCGCGCTGGGACTCTTCTATGCGATCGGGTACGCCATGCACCCGGTGCCGTCACGCCTTCCAGACGATGCGGCGGAAGCGGCGGCCGAGGCGGAGGACGATCTCCCGTGACGTGTCGAGGCGCTCCTCGGGATCGGTGATCGGCCTGGGGCCGGCCGCGTCGTAGCAGACCAGGGCGCGCTCGGCGATCTTGCGCCGCGCCTCGCGCATCGAGGCGGCCAGCCCGGCCGCGACGACGGCCCGCGCCGCGACCGCCTCCTCGGGAGAGACGGCGGCGGGTTCGATGATATCGGGCAGCTCGCCCCGGGAGAAGGCCCGGCGGAAGTCCTCTGCGGCGCGGTCCGCGGCCGCCGCGCCGTGGAACTGCGCGGTGATCCGGCGGGCGAGATCGGCCTTGGCGTCGCGCGGATTCTCCTGGCCCGACTCGACTCCGCGGCGGCGCGCCGAGAGCTCGCCGGTGGGAAGGTCGGTCAGGAGCTCGTAGTAGCTCCACATCAGCGCGTCGGGAATCGACATGAGCTTGCCGTAGATCTCCGCCGGCGGCTCCCGGATTCCGATGGCGTTGCCGAGCGACTTGGACATCTTCTCGACTCCGTCGGTTCCGACCAAGAGCGGCAGCGTGACGACGACCTGTGGCTCGAGCCCCTCTTCGCGCATCAGGTCGCGTCCCAGCAGGAGGTTGAAGAGCTGGTCGGTGCCGCCGAGCTCCGCGTCCGCTTTGAGGAAGACCGAATCGTAGCCTTGCCCGAGGGGATACAGGAGCTCGTGCAGCGCGATCGGCTGCCGCGCCGTCCACCGCTTCTGGAAATCGTCCCGCTCGAGGATGCGCGCCACGGTGATACGCGATGCGAGCCGGATCAGGCCCTCGGAGCCCAACGCCGAAAGCCAGGAGCTGTTGAACGCGACCTCCGTCTTCTTCTCGTCCAGGATGTGGAAGGCCTGCGCGGTATAGGTGCGGGCATTCTCCTCCACCTCGGCCCGGGTGAGTTGCGGTCGCGTGGTCTTCTTCCCGGACGGGTCCCCGATCATGGCGGTGAAATCGCCGATGACGAAGACGACGCGGTGGCCGGCGTCCTGAAAATGGCGCATCTTGCGCAGAACGACCGTATGACCCAGATGGATGTCGGGAGCCGAGGGGTCGAAGCCCACTTTGACCGTCAGAGGGCCGCGCGCAATCTTGCGCACGAGATCTTTTTCGTCGATCAGATCGACGACTCCCCGGCGCAGGAGCGCGAGCTCGTCGGAGGCGGAAGTCACGGCGGGCCGGGATTATACGTGGGGGTGCGGGTATCAAAGGACGCTTCCGGGTAGCTTTAGCGCGACTTAAAAAGTGATGCAGCGCGAAGGGGGAGCGGGTACATTTGGAATCGTGATCGAGACCGCGGACTCGAGTCGGAAGTGCGTCGGCGGCCGGAGAGCCTCGCTCCGACAGGGTTCCAACCGCGTCCGCTAGCCTGACCGGAGGATTCCATTTCCATGAGACACGTCAGGATCGCCCTCTCTGTCCTCGCTCCCGTGGCGCTCCTCTTGGCGGCCCGGGCCGCAGTCGCCGACACGGTGACGTTGCCTGTGGCGGCGTCGGTGGTGGGGGCGGCGCCGTTTTTCTCGGACGTGCGGGTATTCAACACGTCGTACACGGACGTGGTGAACGTGACGGCGACGTACCGGTGTAATCCTGCGACAGCGGGGTGTTCGCCGCAGCCTTCGAAG
>DATFTF010000118.1:0-2055 GCA_035262245.1 Thermoanaerobaculia bacterium | reverse complement strand
GCGGAAGAGTCGAGTCACGGGTGCCCTTATCGGACGGCGACAGGATTCTCGTAGGCTCGGTGCCTCTGACGATCCGCATCTTTCCGGCGCCCGAGACGACCGAGACGGCCTCTGCGCGCTGAGGCGCGATTCCCGGCCTGGAAGGGTGGGGTTCGCCGTTGACCACCTTTCGAAAAAGGCCAGTGACCGTCGACCGTTCAAGTTTTCCCACTGGCTGGCCAGGCGCGTATCTCTTCGATCTGTACGGCGTGGCGCTCGGTGTGCGCGGCGAGGAAGAGGAGCCACTGGTAGAGATCGATGACGCCGACGAAGGGGTTCGGGTAAAAGCGGCTTCGGAGGTCTTCCCGAGTCGTGCGCGCGAACTCCAGGTTCGCCGCACGGCGCTCTTCGAATGCCTGAATCGTTTCCTTCAGGCTCGGCCACCGCCCTTTAGGGCGGACGCGCTCGGGGGCTTCCTCTCGTCTTGAACGGTCGCGAGTGAAGCGGCGGACGTACTCGTCCCGTTCCGCAGCGGGCTCGACTCTCTCGCCGCCCGTGGCCGCGGCCACCAGCTTCGGCATGGAGACCTCCGCCGCGGTGATGTGCTCGGCGCACTCGGCGATCGACCAGCGATCGCGCGTCGGTCGGAGGCGCCACTGTTCTTCGGTCAGGCCCTCGAGCGCGGCCAGCAGTCGCAACCGCGACTCCTCCAGCTCCCGGATCGCGGCGGTCCGCTCGGCGAGCGTGAGGTGTGGCACTCGCGGAGTATAGGTCGCGTGCCGCGGCTCGAGATTTGGACAAGGCCGGGGCTCGACCCTTAGACTCACACTCGCGTGCGCTCCCTCGGCATCTTCCTCCTGGTCGTCGGCCTGGCCGCCGGCTGCGCGACGGTCGCTCGAGCGCCCGCGGAGCTCACGCTCGACGAGAAGATCGGGCAGCTCTTCGTCTATGTGGCGCGGGGCGGGTTCAAGAACGAGGAATCCCCTGACTGGCGGGCGCTCGTTCATCAAGTCCGCGACAACCACGTGGGAAGCATCGCCTGGGCGTCGGGATCGAACGCAATGGAGACCGCCTTTTTTACACGCAAGCTCCAGGAGATGTCCCGCGTGCCGCTCCTGGTGAGCGCGGACCTGGAAGCCGGACCGGGCATGCGCTTCCTGGACACGACCTCCTGGCCGTGGCCCATGGCGGTTGCGGCGGCCGGGGACCCTGAGCTCGCGCGGCGGGAGGGGGAGGCCGTCGCCGAAGAGGCCCACGCGCTCGGCTTGAACCAGATCTACGCGCCGGTGGCCGACGTCAACGACAATCCGGCCAACCCGGTCATCAACGTCCGCAGCTTCGGCGAGGATCCGGCCGACGTCGCCCGTTATGTGGCGGCGTACGTCGAAGGAGTCCAGTCGCGCGGCGTGATCGCGACGGTCAAGCATTTCCCGGGGCACGGCAACGCCGTCACCGATTCCCACCGTTCGCTGCCGGTCTCCGAGAAGACCGGCGAGGCGCTCAACCAGACCGAGCTCGTCCCCTTTCGCGCGGCGATCGCCGCCGGCGTCGGCGCGGTCATGACCGGGCACCTGGCGCTGCCGCGGATCGATCCGACGCCGGCGCCTCCTCGAATCGGAGGCGAGCTGGAGAATCCCTTCACCCAGGATCCGGCCGACGTGACGCAAGCCGGCACGGTCCCGGCGTCGCTGTCGCCGGCGATCACCGGCTTTCTGCGCGACGAGCTCGGCTTCCACGGCCTGGTCGTGACCGACGCGCTGGACATGGGCGGAATCGTCGATCACTACGCGGCGGCAGAATCGGCGGTCCGCGCCATCCTGGCTGGCGCCGACCAGGTCCTGAAGTCTCCCGACACCGATGCGGCGATCGCCGGCGTGCGCCAGGCCGTCGAGTCCGGCCGCATTTCGCGCGCGCGGCTGGACGAGTCGGTCCGGCGCGTGCTCCAGGCCAAGAACAGGGTCGGCGCCCCGGCGCCTGATCTCGACCGGATCTTTCGGACCGTGGACGAGCCCAAGCACCGAGCGCTCTCCGAAGAGATCGCCCGCCGGTCCCTGACGCTTCTTCGCGAAGAGAATG
>DATFTF010000117.1:0-8600 GCA_035262245.1 Thermoanaerobaculia bacterium | reverse complement strand
CCCTCCTCCCCGTGTTGGACGTATGATCGGAAACTCGTCAGGAGGATCCATGAGCCACTCCAAGAAAGACGAGTCCGAGCCCGGTTTCACGCGCCGCGACCTCGTCCGGGGCGCCCTGGTCGGAGCCGTCGCCGCAGGGGTCGGAGGCAAGATCGCACCGGCGGCGCCGCCTGCCGCACTCGGTCCTGATCCGGTTCCGATCGAGCTGACCATCAACGGGCAGACCCATCGCCTTTCCGTCGAGCCTCGCGTCCTGCTGGCCTCGGCGCTGCGTGACCGGCTGGGACTCACCGGCACGAAAGTCGTCTGCGACCGCGGGGCCTGCGGCGCCTGCACCGTCCTGATTGACGGGCAGGCGGCCTGCTCCTGCCTCCTGCTGGCGGCCGAGGTGCAGGGCAAGAGCATCACGACGGTCGAAGGCCTTGCTGCCAATCGCGAGCTCTCGGCCATCCAGAAGGCCTTCGTCGAAGCCGACGCTCTCCAGTGCGGCTTCTGCACGTCGGGAATGGTCATGTCCTGCAAGGCTCTGCTCGACAGCAATCCCCGGCCGTCGCGGGAACAGATCCGGGAGGGCCTGGCCGGCAACCTCTGCCGGTGCGGCACCTATCCCCACGTGTTCGAGGCAGTCGAACGGGCGGCGGGGCTGAAGACCGCGACCGGGGCGACGCGGGAGGGCGGCGAGCTCTTCGTCCATCGGCTGACGCCCTCCGCGGCGGGACTCGTTCACGACGACCGGATCGACGCGGCCCTGATCGATTTGTCGGAGCTCGAGGAGGCGTGAGATGACCAGAGAGAAACTGCGCCTCGGTTTCAACGGCAAGTTCGAAGAGAAGGAAGTCGAGATCGCGCCGGACGATCCGGTGCCTTGGGACCCTTCCCACAAGTTCCAGATCCTCGGAACGCGCGTGCCGCGCCTGGACGGACCGGCCAAGGTCACCGGCGAAGCCCGCTACGCGATCGACCAGCGCCTCCCGGGAATGCTGTACGCGAAGATCCTTCGTTCGCCCTATCCCGCGGCGACCGTCAAGGCCGTCGACCTCACGGCGGCAAAGAAGATGTCCGGGGTGCGCGCGACGCTGGCGATTCTGAAGCCGGGCGAGAAGGTGCGTTTCGCCGGTCAGGAGGTGGCCGCCGTCGCCGCGGACACGCCGGAGCGAGCGCTCGACGCCCTCGCCGCAATCCGCGTGGAGTACCAGCCGGGACCCTTCGTCGTCGATCTGGAAGCGGCCAAGAAGGACGGGGCGCCGGCGGTGTTCGAGGGGCAGGTGCAGAGCAAGACCTCTGCCGGCGATCTTCCTTCCGCCCGCAAGGCGCTGCCGCGCAAAGGCAACGTTCAGGGCCCTCGGCTCTTCGAGAAGGGGAACATGGAAGAGGGTTTCCGGCGTGCCGACGTCGTGGTGGAAGGGACCTACTCCACACAAGTCCAGACCCACACGGCGCTCGAAACCCACGGGCTGGTGGCCCGATGGGAAGGGGACGAGCTGACGGTGTGGGCCTCGACGCAGGGCATCTTCTCGGTGCGGGACGAGCTCGCCGAGGTCCTCGGCATCCCCGCCTCCAAGGTGCACGTCATCACCGAGTACATGGGGGGAGGTTTCGGGGCGAAGTTCGGCGCTCGGATCGAGGGCGTCACCGCGGCGCGGCTGGCCAAGGAGGCCGGAGCGCCGGTCAAGCTTTTTCTCGACCGCAAGGAGGAGCAGCTGGCCACCGGCAACCGCCCCTCCTCCGTTCAGTGGATCAAGGCCGGCGCCACGCGCGACGGAAAGCTGACCGCCCTGCACCTGGTCGTCCACGGCACGGGCGGGACCAACGGCGGGACGGGGACCTCCGGACCGCTCAAGAACATCTACGCCTGCGACAACGTCAAGACCGAAGAGTTCGACGTCTTCACCAACGCCGGCCCCTCGGCCGCCATGCGGGCTCCGGGACACCCCCAGGGGGTGTTCGCGCTGGAAGCCACGATGGACGAGCTCGCCGCCCGGCTCGGAATGGACCCGCTGGAGCTGCGGATGAAGAACGACCCCTCCGAGATCCGCCGGGAGGAGTTCCGCATCGGCGCCGAGCGCATCGGCTGGGCATCGCGCAATGCGAGGCGCCAGACCTCCGATCCCGCGGTGCGGCGAGGCTTCGGAATGGGGGCGGCGCTCTGGTACAACACCGGCGGCACGGGCCCCAAGGCGACGGTGATCATCCAGCGCGACGGCTCGGCCGAGGTCGTGCACGGCGTTCAGGACCTCGGAACCGGAGCACGCACCATGGTGGGCGTCGTCGCGGCGGAGGAGCTCGGCCTCCCCCTCGAGCGCGTCTCCGTGCGCATCGGCGACACGGGCATGCCTTACGGGCCCGGCTCGGGAGGTTCGACCACCACGCCCTCGAGCGCGCCGGCCGTGAGGGCGGCGGCGGTTCATGCCAAGCAGAAGATGGCCGAGCGCCTGGCGGCGGACTGGAAGGTGCCCGCCTCGCAGATCGAATTCGCGCCGGGCACGGTCTCCGTCCACGGCGACGCGGCCAGGAAGCTCTCATGGAAAGAGGCCTGCGCGAAACTTCCCGAAGAAGGCGTCTCCGGCTCCGGGGAGCGGGCCGAGAACCACAGCGACGCGTGGAAACGCTTCACGTCCGGCGCTCAGTTCGCGGAGGTCGAGGTGGACACCGAGACCGGTCTCGTACGGGTGAAGAAGATCGTGGCCGTCCACGACTGCGGTGTGGTCGTCAACGCCCTGACCACCGAGAGTCAGATCCAGGGCGGGATCATTCAGGGTGTTTCCTACGCTCTCTACGAGAATCGGGTCCTCGACCGCGACCGGGGACTCATGGTCAACCCCAACGTCGAGCAGTACAAAATTGCGGGTGCCCGCGACGTCCCGGAGATCGAGGTTCACCTCGTCGAAGTATGGGACGGGGTCAACAACACCCATTCCGTCGGCATCGGAGAGCCGGCCACCGTTCCGACGTCGGGGGCCATCGCCAACGCGGTGTCCCACGCTGTGGGGGCGCGAATCCGCCGCCTGCCGATCACCCCGGAGTCGGTTCTGGCGGCTCTGGAGGAAGCGGCGGGTCAGTCGAAAGGAGGTCGCGCGTGAAGACGTTCGTACTGCTCCCCGCCCGATCGCTCTCCGAGGCGGTCCAGGAGGCCGCCAAGCCGAACACTCTGGTCAAGGCCGGAGGGGTCGACGTGCTCGACCGGTTGAAGGAAGGAATCGACACTCCCGACCGCGTGGTCTCGATCGCGCACCTGCCCGGCCTCGATCAGATCGCCATGGGCTCCCCGACGCGGATCGGGGCTCTGGCAACGCTGGCGCGCATGGCCTCCCATCCGGAGCTCCAGAAGACTTACCCGGCCCTGGCCCGCGCGGCGGCCGAGGCGGCCACACCGCAGATCCGCAACATGGCGACCCTGGGGGGAAACCTGTGCCAGAGGCCGCGCTGCTGGTACTACCGCAACGCCGACTTCGACTGCCGCAAGAAAGGGGGAGCGACCTGTTTCGCCCAGGACGGCGAGAACCGCTTCCACGCCATCTTCGATTCCGACCTCTCCTGCTGCTGCATTCATCCCTCCGCCACGGGTGTCGCCCTGCTCGCCTACGGGGCGAAGCTCCAGACCGTCTCGCCGCGCGGCAAGCGCACCATCGCGATGGACGACTTCTTCGTCCGTCCGTCGGCGGACGCTCAGCGTGAAAACGTGCTCGAGAGCGGCGAGATCGTCGAAGCCGCCGTCCTGCCGGCGCCGCCGGAGGGGACCCGGTCGGTCTACAAGAAACTGAAAGAGAAGGAGTCCTTCGACTGGCCCTTGGTGGAGGCTTGCGTGAACCTTTCCGTCTCGGGCGGCCAGATCCGGCAGGCCCGCGTCGTGCTGGGCTCCGTGGCCCCGACGCCCTGGCGCTCGAAGGCCGCCGAGGCCGTGCTCTCCGGCGCCAAGGCCGGTCCGGACATCGCCCGCCGCGCCGCGGAAGCCGCGGTGGCCGGCGCGAAACCCCTGGCCCAGAACGCCTACAAGGTCCGCCTGGCTCGCGTGATGGTCGAGCGGGCGGTCCGAGAAGCGCTCGCCTGACTATGGAAGCGTGACCAGACGTAGACGTCCGACGCCGGAAGATCCGCTCCGGCAGATGCGGCGATTCGCCCGTCCCATCCGCGACGGACAACGGGAGCCCGATCCTCTCCTCTGCCGCCACCTGCGGACCAAGACCTGGTACGTGCCGGATTCCTATGCCGAACGCGACATTTCCCGCTCCTCCTCGACCGCCCAATACTGGTGCCTGAAAACGATGCGCGCGGACGGCCCGGATGGGGTCCTGGCGTTGCCGGAAGACTGCACCGATGAGCGGGGATGTTACGAGCCCGCAGAGGGGAAGGAAGTCTAAGGTCTAAGGTCTAAGGAACAGCGTAACTCTTCGAGACTTAGACTTTAAACTTTAGACCTTAGACCTCATTTCTTTCTCAGCTCCATCAAGACCTGGCGCGCCACGGCCTTGAGCGTGTCGAAGACGCCCACGCCGGTCGTGGCCGTCGCCTCGAAGGTCGGCTCCCCCTTGATGTTGAGCTTGCGGTACATCTCGTCGGTGGGGACGGCCGTGGGCAGGTCGCGCTTGTTGAACTGAAGGACGTAGGGAATGGTCGCGATGTCGTATCCCTGCTCCTTGAGGTTCTTGTCGAGGTTTCGGATCGATTCGACATTGGCCTCCATGCGGGCCTCCTGCGAATCGGCGACGAACACGACGCCGTCAACCCCTTTCAAGATGAGCTTGCGGGAGGCGTCATAGAAGACCTGGCCGGGAACCGTGTAGAGGTGAAAGCGGGTCTTGAAGCCTTTGACCGTTCCGAGGTCCAGCGGCAGGAAGTCGAAGAAGAGCGTCCGGTCGGTCTCGGTGGCCAGCGAGATGAGCTTGCCCTTGGCGGTCGGATTCGTGCGGTCGTAGATGTACTGGAGGTTGGTGGTCTTCCCGCACAGTCCGGGACCGTAATAGACGATCTTGCAGTTGATCTCCCGGGCCGCGTAGTTGATGAAGGTCATGCTGCTCTACGCGCTTGCGAGAACTCGAATCGACAGCCCGGCCGAGTCACTCGGAGAAGAGACGATCGATGTCGTCGTCGGTGATCTCCGAGAATGGAGACTCGAAATCCACGTGCAGGGCTTCCTTTTCGCGTTCCACTTTCTCCGTGATCTCTTCGAAAATCTTCTCCAGCTCCGAGGTGGCTCGGCGCACGCGCAGGCGCACCAGGCCGAGCGACGAGCGTTCGTCGAAGATGACGACCAGGATGACCCGCTGGGCGACGATGGAGATGTGGATGTTGTCCTTCTCCCCTTCGTGAAAGAGGATCGAGAACTCTTTTTCCCCGATGAGCCGGGCCAGGCCGTCGGTGGCCGCCACGTTGCCCGCGGTCAGGGACGCCAGGGAGGTGGTGTCCAGGGCGTTCAAGTCGCCGATCGCGGCGATCTGCTGCCCGTTCTTGTCGACCAGGAAGACGACCTTGGCGTTGGCGTCCTGCCGGAGACGCTGCAAGGCCTCCTTGATCTTCTGAAACTCCTCCTCATAGAGGACGAGATCGGGAGTGGCCACGTTTTAACTATTTCTCCAGTGAGGACTTATATTACCAGTGAGGACTTATATTAGCAGAAGGGCCCCAGGAGCGACCATCGCGGACTCTTCGGGCCTCAAAAGCTTACAGTTCGCGCCGATTCTCGAGGGAGCGCGCCATCGTCACTTCATCGGCGTACTCGATGTCGCCTCCGACGGGCAAACCGAAGGCTATCCGCGTGACCCGCACGCCGCTGGCCTTCAACTTGCGCGCCAGGAAGAGCGCCGTGGCCTCCCCCTCGACGTTGGGATTGGTGGCCAGAATGACCTCGCGCACGTCCGGCGTGACACGATCGAGCAGGCCCCTAGCATCGATGTCGTCCGGTCCGACGCCCTTGAGCGGCGAGAGCGCGCCCCACAGCACGTGATAACGGCCGCGAAACTCCCGAGTCTTTTCGATGGCCAGGACGTTGCCCGGCTCCTCGACCGCGCAGATGACGGAGGCGTCGCGCTCGGGGTCGGCGCAGATGGCGCACGGATCCTCCTCGGTCAACGTCTTGCAGGTCGAGCACCGGCGCACCGCCGCCCGGGCCTCCGCAATCGAGCGCGCCAGCCGCTCGGCCTCTTCCTGCGGCGACCGGAGCAGATGGTAGGCCAGACGGGCGGCGCTCTTGGCTCCGATCCCGGGCAGGCGCTGGAGCTCGGCGGCGAGGCGCTCGAAGGATTTGGGGATGCCTTTCATGGGAAGCACGGAGGCGGAAAACTGGAAACGGGAAACGGGAAACGATCGCTCAAGTCAGATCTTTCGTTTCCCGTTTTTCGATTCCTGTTTAACGCATTCCCGGCATCATCCCGCCCAGAAGGCTGCTCGTCTTCCTCTGCACCGCCTCATCCACCAGGCGTCCGGCTTCGCGCACCGCGGCCAGAACGAGGTCCTGAAGCGTCTCGACGTCCTCCTTGTCGACGCAGACGGGATCGATCTGGACGGCCAGGACCTCCTTGGTCCCCGACATCGTGATCCGCACCATTCCACCTCCCGACGACGCCTCGACCCGGAGCGCTTCCAGCTCCGCCTGCACCTTGGCCTGCATCGCCTGGGCCTGCTGCATCATTTTCTGAATGTTCATCGTGGCGTCACTTCCAATTTGTGATTTGTGATTTGTGGTTTGTGATTTGTCCTGAACAGCAATCTTGCGCCGCAATCGCAAATCGCCAATCGCAAATCGCAAATGTCTTCCTCATTCCTCTTCCTTCACCTCGGTCAGCTCTCCGCGGAAGAGCTCGAGAGCCGAGCGAACGACAGGATCACGCTCCACGCGGCTGGAGGCGCGCTCCCGGGAAAGGGAGTCGCGCGGCACATCCCGGGCGGCCTTGCCCAGATCGCCGTCGGCCGGAGGTCCCGTTTTCAGGGCGACCTTCAAAGGACGCCCGAAGGCCTCGCGGGCGATCTCGGACAGGAGCTTGCGGGTGGCCGGCTCCTCGAGGGCCTCCTTGGCCGCCGCCTTGTCGATCCCGAACCGCAGGACGAGCTCGTCTTCGGCGAGGTCGATCGACTCGGCCAGGCTCACCTGGGCCGCGGTCACCCGACGCCGGGTATTCAGGAGCTCGTGAAATCGGCCCAGGGCGGACTCGACGGTTCCGGGGTGCGTGTCGGAGCCGCCGGAGGAGCCTCCGGGCGTTTCCGCGACCGGCTCCACCGGCACGATCGAGACGATCCGAGGACCGCGAGACTCCTCCCGGGAAAAGGACGCGACCGGGGGCGTTGAAGGCGCCGTCGCGGCGTGGGCGAGCGCCTCCTCCACCTTGCGCAGCCGGGGCAACTCGACGAGCTTCAGCACGAGCATCTGCAGGACCAGCCCGCCGTCGTCCGCTCGCCGCGCGAGCTCCTGTGTGTCCACGCAGAGAGAGACCGAGCGAAGCAGGTTTTCGTAGGGCATCGCAGCCGAAAGAGGGACCAGATGTTTGCGCTCGGATTCCGTCAGGTCCGACGAGCCGCCCGCCGCGAGCAGGAGCAGCCGCCGCAGGAGGTGGATCAGCTCCTTCAAGACATGCCGGGGATCCTCTCCGGACTCGAGCAGCCGCGAGAGGGCGGCCATCGCCGCGCCGCGGTCGCCGGAGGCAATGGCGGAATACACCGCTTCCAGGAGCTCGCGGTCGACCAGAGCCAGAATCTCGCTGCACTGCGCCTCGTCGATCTCCCTTCCCGCCGCGAGTGTCCGAGCCTGGTCGAGCAGCGAGAGGGCATCGCGCAGGCTCCCTTCGGCGGCCGCGGCCAACATGGCCAGCGCTCCGGGTGTCGCCCGGATGCCCTCCTCCGCGGCCACCCGGGCCAGCTGACGGGAGATCTCCGGCGCGTTCAAGGACCGGAACCGGAAGCGCTGGCAGCGCGAAACGATGGTGGCCGGAATCTTGTGCAGCTCCGTCGAGGCGAGGATGAAACGCGCATGCGACGGCGGCTCCTCCAGCGTCTTCAGCAGTGCGTTGAACGCTTCCGTCGTCAGCATGTGCACTTCGTCGATGATCGCGATGCGGAATCGGTCCCGCTGGGGGGCGTAGCGGACCGTCTCGATCAGCTCCCGGGCGTTTTCGATCTTGCGGTTGGAGGCGCCGTCGATCTCGTGCACGTCGAGCGACTCGCCGCGATCCAGGATCTCGCGGCAGGAAGGGCACTGACCGCACGGCGAGGTGGTCGGCCCCTTCTCGCAGTTCAAGGCCCGGGCCAGAAGGCGCGCGGTCGAGGTCTTTCCGACTCCGCGGGGACCTGTCAGCAAGTAGGCCGGCGCGACGCGACCCTCCGCGATTGCGTTGGACAGGGTCCGTGCGACCGCCTCCTGGCCGACGAGGTCGGAAAAGACGCGGGGTCGCCATTTGCGAGGCAGTGAGAGAAATTCCGTCATGCGGCCTTTGGCGGGCGGCTGCACGGGGCCTCAGCCGCCCAGGCGCCGCCGTGTTTCCTTGTCAAATTCCGAGCCCGTAATGATCCGGCGGCCGAAGATGAGCTCAGGTTAGCCTGCGGCGCACGGGGACGCCTCCTGATCGCTGCTTCCTTCCGGACCTGACGAGGTTCGGAGGCTTCCGTCGCACAGG
>DATFTF010000116.1:0-4843 GCA_035262245.1 Thermoanaerobaculia bacterium | reverse complement strand
TTCGTCGCGAAACGACGCTCCCGCGGAGAAAGTCCCCGCGAAGATCGCGGCAAGACTCCGGATCGAGCACCGCGGCCCGGGAAAGACCGTCACCCTGATCGAGGGGCTTCCGAGGAACCGGCGGTTCCTGGAAGACGTGACCCGAGCGCTCAAGAAGTCCTGCGGCAGCGGCGGGCGCGCCGGCGAGGAGGCCATCGAGCTTCAGGGAGACCAGCGCGAACGGGTTCGGGAGATCCTTGCGGCGAAGGGGTGGAGGGTGAAGGGGTGAGGAAAGCTGTCAGCTATCAGCTGTCAGCTCTCAGCTTCCGATGACCGTTCGCATCTACCTCATCCGCCACGGGGCGACCGCGTCGACGGCCGAGGACGCTTTCTCCGGCGCGGAAGATGTCCCTCTCGCAGAGGCAGGCCGAACTCAGGCCGAGCGGCTGGCCGAGCGGCTTTCCGGCGACGCGATCACCGCCGCCTACGCCTCCCCAATGGCGCGGACGATGGAAACCGCGCGCATCGTCGCCCGCCCGCACGGGCTCCCGGTCAACTCTCGCGACGGGCTCAAGGAAATCTCCCACGGCCACTGGGAAGGAAAGAAGCGCGCCGAAGTCGAGCGCCTTCACCCCGAGGAGTACGCGCGCTGGGAGCGCGATCCCTACTCCTTTGCGCCGGAGGGGGGCGAGACGGGCCTTGCGGTGACGGCGCGCGCTCTTCCGGCGCTGCTTACGATCGTCGCGGCGCATCCGGACGGGCGGATCGCGGTCGTCTCGCACAAGGCGACCATCCGTCTCCTGATCAGCTCGCTCCTGGGATTCGATCCCCGCAGTTACCGCGACCGTCTGGACCAGAGTCCGGCCAGCCTCAATATCCTCGACTTCAGGGACACGACGCGCGCGCGCCTGACGCTCTTCAACGACATATCCCACTACGCCGACGCGGGACCCCAGGCCCCCGGCATTCCCGCCGGGCGGCTTTCGAAATGGTGGGACGTCCGGAAATGATGAGTATAGCATATCTGCTATACAGACCCGGGCTTGTTGATTTCGGCGCGAAGATGTGACAGGCTTTCCGGGCTGAAAGCGACCCTCCTTCGATAGCCGGTCGCGCCGAACGTAGGCCTCGCCGGCGAATCCTCCGTTCTCGAGACAAGACCGCCGGACAGAACCGCGGCCGTGCCCTCGCCGGGCCACGCCGCAGAAGGACTCATCGCATCATGCCTTTCTCGAAGTTCGGTCTCCAGGCGGAGCTGCTCCGGGGAGTCCACGATCTGGGGTTCACCCGCCCGACGCCGATCCAGCAGGACGCCATTCCCGCGGCCATGGACGGCCGCGACGTGCTTGCCTGCGCCATGACCGGAAGCGGAAAGACCGCCGCTTTCCTCCTCCCCATTCTCCACCGTCTCGCGCACAAGAAGCGCGGGACGACGCGTGCGCTCATCCTGACACCGACCCGTGAGCTCGCGGCCCAGATCGAGGAGCACGCCCGGGCGCTCGCGACCCACACGCCCCTCTCGACCGCGGCCGTCTTCGGCGGCGTGGGCATGGGTCCGCAGGAGCACGCCTTCCGGGCGGGAGTCGACGTGCTGGTGGCGACGCCGGGCCGGCTGCTGGACCACTTCCGCTTCCCCTATGCGCGCCTCGAGCATCTGGAAATTCTCGTCTTGGACGAGGCCGATCGGATGCTCGACATGGGCTTTCTCCCCGACATCCGGCGGGTCTTGAAGCACCTTCCGTCTCGCCGCCAGACGCTCTTCTTCTCGGCGACCATGCCGCCGCCCATCGTGGCCCTCGCGCGCGAAATGCTGAAGAACCCGTTCACCGTCAACCTCGAGCGCGCCGCTGCGCCTGCGGTCGGAATCACGCAGGCCGTATATCCGGTGGCCCAGAACCTGAAGGCGCCGCTTCTGCTCGAGCTCCTGCGCCGCGGCGACCTCCGCAGCGCTCTGGTCTTCACCCGCACCAAGCATCGCGCGAACCGCCTGGCGGAGACGTTGGGCAGGCAGGGGATCCGCTGCGACCGCATCCACGGCAACCGCTCGCAGCTCCAGCGCACCGCGGCCCTGGCCGGTTTCAAGAGCGGTCGGTTTCCCGTTCTGGTGGCCACCGACATCGCCGCTCGGGGCATCGACGTGGAAGCCCTCTCCCACGTCGTCAACTTCGACGTGCCGCACGTGCCCGAGGACTACATCCACCGGGTCGGGCGCACGGCGCGCGCGGAGATGACGGGCGACGCCTTCACCTTCGCCGCGCCGGAGGAGGAAGCCGACCTGCGTGCGATCGAGAAGGCGATCGGCAAGAGGCTACCGAGGGTGACCGTGCCGGGGTTCGACTACAGCCACAAACCCGCCGAGCGGTTCGAGGTGCCCCTCGCCGAGCGCATCGCGGCCATCCGGGCGCGCAAAGCCGAGGAGCGCGCTCGCGCGAAGGCCAAGGCAGAGCGGCGCGCCGCCCACGCCGCCGCGCAAACCCGGCATTCCGCCGCTCCCCGCCAGCAAAAGCCGGCGCAGGCCTCCGGGCCCCGGCCCGCACCGTCTGCGCCGCACTGGGGACGCCGCGGCCGCTAGAGAGCTTCCCGCGTCGGCCCGGGCAGCCCGTTTTTCGGTTTGAATTCCAGGATCGTGCCGATCGGCCGAAAACCAAGACGCGCGTAGAGGCGTTCGGCCGCGGGAGCGGCCTGGAGGATCGCCAGAGTTTCCCCTTCCGCGCGTGCCGCGCGAAGCGCATGGATGGTCAGGGCCGAGCCGATCCCTTTGCGGCGATGCGCCGGCTCGGTCGCCACGTTGTAGAGCCCGGCGGCACCGCGGGCAGCAGTCCATTCGGCCGTTGCGACCGGCACGCCGCCGACGTAACCGGCAAAGAGCCGGCGCGGGGAATCGGAGCGCAGGAGCGAGGCCGCCGCGAGCTCGTAGAAGCGCGCGATGTTCGGATCTCGTCCCGCGGCTGACGCGGTGACCAGGGCGTAATTGCGAAGGTCCGCCCGGGAGGCTACCGGCCGAATCTCGAAGTCCGGAATCGCCGGCGGCTTGCCGGAAGACTGCAGGTCGAGGTCGACCTCGAGATCGAGCGCGAGGAGGCGTTCGGAACCGGCCTCGGAGAGGCCCGCGCGCCGCAACAGCTCCGGCAAATCGGCCGGCGTGTCGGCGGGGCCCACCCACCAGGAGAAAGCCCGGCCCGCCGAGGCGAAGTACGCAACGGTCTTCCGCGCCCGTTCGACGGCCGCTTCGACGGTGAGCCGCGCGCGGCACACGACGTTGAACGCGTCGCAGGGGAGCCCGCTGTCGGCGAGAGTCAGACCTTCGTCCGCGTGCACCGTTGCGCCGGGCAGCGTCTGGAGGCCCCAGGTCGCGTGCGTGACGAAATTGTCGTCCGCGGCGCGAACGACGTCGCTGCCGCTCAGGTCCTCGATCCGCGATGCCGGAGGCAAATCCTACTTGCCGGCGGCCCCGCCGTAGATCGGAAGCATGGCCGGAGCGGGGCCGGACGCCTCCCGCGCGGCGGCCGCGGCAGGCACGGGCATGGGGACAGCCTGGCCAGGAAGAACCGGCAGCGGCACGGAACGGCCGCGGGCGAAGACCTCGTGGCGGCCGTTCTTCTTGTACCACTCCGCCAGTGTCGCGGTCTGGAACATCTCCTCGATGATCTTGCGCCATCCCACGCCGGTGTTGTAGGCGCAGAAGGAGATCTCGCCCATCTGCGTGGCGTAGGGGATGATGCACATCTCGGTGCGGCGGAAGTCGTAGTTGAAGAGATCCTGGAACCACATGCCGCCCACGAAGAAGACGCGCCAGTCGTAGCGGTTCTTCCTCGCGAAGCCGAGCTTGCCGCCGGTGTGGCCGTCCATGATCTGAATGAGCTTGAAGGGCGAGAGCGTCGCGGGGATCCCTTCAGGCCTCAAATTGCGCAGGACCGACAGCCCGGTCTGGATCGCGGTCCAGATTCTCTTGCGCGCGGAGTCGGTGATCGCCTTGACGTCGTCGAGCATCCGGTCGACGTTCAGGATGGAGGGGACGGTGACCGTCTCCTTCGATCTTTGGTCGACCAGCAGCATCGTGCCGATGCCGCAGTTGGGATGACACCCGCACTTGAAGGACCCCCACTCCGACTCGAGGCCTCCCAGGACGTCCTTCAGGTCCGAGAGCGGTCCGGACGCGGAGAGCGGATACCAGTCCCGCATCGGCTCCCCGATGCCGGCCTGCGTCTTCACGTCGTGAGCCAGGTGGGAGAGCGTGTACCGCTGACGGGTCCGCGTCTCATCGTCGATATCTTCGTCGCGGCCGGTGAAGGAGACCGGCTGGAAGGCGACCGCGTTGATCTTGTCGATGTTCTCGATGGCGAAGGCCAGGATGGCGCCGACTTGATCGTTGTTGACCGTGTTGACGATGGTGGTCACCAGGGTGATGTCCACGCCGTGCTTGCGCAGGTTTTCGATCGCCCGCTGCTTGACGTCGTAGAGGTTGCCGACCTTGCGGTGCTGGTTGTGCTCGTTGCCGATGCCGTCGAACTGAAGGTAGGCGAACCGCAGGCCGGCCTCGGAAGCCTGGCGGGCGAACTCTTCGTCCTGGGCGAAGCGAATGCCGTTGGTTGCGCACTGAACGGAGAAGTAGCCGAGCTCCCGCGCGTAACGGATCGCCGGCAGGAAGTGCGGTGAGAGCGTGGGCTCGCCGCCGGAAAACTGCACCGAGAGCTGGCGCCGCGGCCGAATGGACGCCGCGTCGTCCAGGAGCTTCTGGACGTCCTCCCACTCGAGCTCATGGACGTACCCGACCTGGTTGGCGTCCATGAAGCAGGGGTTGCACATCATGTTGCAGCGGTTGGTCAGGTCGATGGTGAGCACCGCACCGCGCCCATAGCGGATC
>DATFTF010000115.1:0-12517 GCA_035262245.1 Thermoanaerobaculia bacterium | reverse complement strand
ATGCGGCCTCGACGGCCCGCCTGATCGACGAACTCCGCTCCGGCTCCCGCAACGCGAGTCGTTTCGCGAATCCAGTTCGCGAAACTTGGTCGCGTTGCGAGGGGCACGACCGGAACCAGCCCCGGCCCCGGCGCGCGAGCGCGCACCAGAAGCGCAGCCGAGGCGACGAGTGGCACAGATAGCGATCTTCGATAAGATCCTGCCATGCGCCCTCCAATCAACAAACGCGTGGCGGCGCTGGTCTACGACGGCATGGGGGCCTTCGAATTCGCGATCGTGGCAGAGGTCTTCGCCCTCTCCCGGCCGGAGCTGGCGGTCGACTGGTACCGCTTTTCCGCCTGCTCCGTCGAGCCGGGCCCGGCCCGGGCCACCGGAGGCGTCCAGGTCCTGGCGAACCGCGGCCTCGCCGCTCTCGCGAGAGCCGGGACGATCTTCGTGCCGGGATGGCGTGATCCGGCGGAGCGTCCGCCGGAGGCTCTGCTCACCGCGCTGCGGCGGGCGCAGGCGCGGGGAGCGCGGCTTCTCTCGGTCTGCTCCGGCGTGTTCGTCCTGGCTGCCGCCGGTCTTCTCGATGGCAAGAGAGCCACCACCCACTGGCGTTACGCCGAAACGCTCTCCCGCCTTTATCCCCGGATCCGGGTCGAGCCGGACGTCCTCTATGTGGACGAGGGAGACATCGCCACATCGGCAGGAAGCGCGGCGGGCATCGATTTGTGCCTTCACGTCGTGCGTTCCGACTACGGCGCGGAAATCGCCAATTCCGTGGCGCGCCGGCTCGTTGTTCCTCCACATCGCGACGGTGGACAGGCTCAGTACGTCCGGGAGCCCGTGCGCCGCGACGCCTCGCCCGGTCTGGCCGCCGTTCTGGATTGGGCTGTCTCTCGGCTCCGCGCTCCTTTGACCGTCGACGATCTGGCGCGGCGGGCGCGGATGTCGCCCCGAACCTTCGCCCGGCGCTTCGTACACGAGACCGGAACGACGCCTCATCACTGGCTGACGCAGCAGCGTCTCGTCGCCGCGCAGCGCGGGCTGGAAACGACCCGCGACGCCGTCGACCGAATCGCCGAGGCCGCCGGATTCGAGACCGCGCAGACGCTGCGGCACCATTTCCGCCGCGCGTTCGGAACCACGCCGACGGCCTACCGCAAGCGCTTCGCCGGGACCGGAGGAGCGCCGGGGTCGCGAGGAGCGGGCTCTCAGCCCCGCCGCTTCAGCAGATCGAGAAACTCCTCCCGCACCGGCCGGTTGTAGAAGATCCCCCGAATCGCCGAGGTCACCGTCAGAGCGCCCGGCTTCTTGACGCCGCGCATCTCGACGCAGAGGTGCCGGGCCTCGATGACCACCATGACGCCCTGAGGCGAGAGTTTTTCGGCCAGAAAACCGGCGACCTGCTCGGTGAGCCTTTCCTGCAGCTGAGGCCGCCGGGCGTAAAACTCGAGGATGCGGGGGAGCTTGGAGAGCCCGGCGATCTTGTCGTTGGGGATGTAGGCGATGTGCGCGTGCCCGTAGAACGGGACGAAGTGGTGCGAGCAAAGCGAATAGAAGGGGATGTCCTTCTCCATGACCATCGCCTGGTACCGCTCGTCGTTGGGAAAGAAGGTCACCCTGGGCTCCGCTCCTTCGGACAGGCCCCCGAACATCTCCAGGTACATCCGGGCCAGGCGCTCGGGCGTCTCGGTCAGGTTGGGATCCGAGAGATCGAGACCCAGAAGCTCGATCACGCGCCGGAGGTGCACCGCGATCTCGTGCACCCGGGCCTCGTCCTCGACCGAGGGGACGACGGCGGGAGTTTCGCTCATGAGACTTCGGGCATCGAAGGGCCGATTAGGCTGCCCGCGCCTTCTCCAGGAGGTCGCCGATGTTGCGTGCCACCGGAATGTCGCTGGCGATGACGTCTTTGATCTTCCCGTCCTTGCCGATCACGAAAGCCGTCCTCGCGGCGATCCCCTTGTCCTCGAGATACACCCCGTACTTGCGCGCGACGTCCCCCTTGGGGTGAAAGTCGGCGAGCAGCGGATAGGAGATGTCGTTTTGGGCGGCGAAGGCTTTGTGAGCCCACAGCGAGTCCACCGAGATGCCGAGGACCTGCACGTC
Organism: Thermoanaerobaculia bacterium; assembly: GCA_035262245.1. Lineage (GTDB taxonomy): Bacteria > Acidobacteriota > Thermoanaerobaculia > UBA5066 > Gp7-AA6 > DATFTF01. The sequence continues at coordinate 10,423 of DATFTF010000115.1, read as the reverse complement.
GTCGGAGCCGCGGGTGGGGAGAAGCTCCGCGCACTGCTTGTTCTCGACCGAGCACACCGGGGAAAAATCGAGCGGATAGAACAACAGAAGCACGCTCTTCTTGCCGCGGTAGTCCGAAAGCGTCACCTTGTCGCCGACGGTCGCGGGCAGCGTGAAGTCGGGAGCGGGATCGCCGGTCTTGAGGGCCATGGAGTCTCCTTAGATGTAGTCGCGGCATCAGCCGCGGAAGCGGCATTCTAGTACCCAATTGTGAATCGTGAATTGTGAATAAGTGGAAAGGGCACAGCCCCGCCCAATTCACAATTGAGAATTCACAACTCGCAATTTCTTATCCGATCGTCTTGTGGAACGCGCGCGTGCTGCCGGCGACGAGCAGCGCCGCGATTACCAACAGGGCGGCGACCTCGTGCCAGAGATCGGGGAACGATGCGCCCCGGATAATGATGCCTCGGGCGATGGCGATGAAATGCGTCGCCGGGAAGACCTGAGAGATGACGCGCAGGGGGCCGGGGAGGGAGGACAGGGGGAAGATGTATCCCGACAGCATGATGGAGGGGAGCAGAAACATCTGCGAGATCTGGATGGCTTCCATTTGGGTCCTGGCCCAGGACGAGATCACCAGACCCAGGGCCAGGAGGGCGAAGAGATAGATCACCGCCAGGGCCAGCAGCAGAAGGACGTTTCCGTGGATGGGAACCCGAAACACGAAGACCATCAGGAAGAGGATGAAGAGAAGCTGCACGAAGGCCAGGGCCAGGTAGGGCAGAAGCTTGCCGAGGACGACCGCCACCGGCGAGGCCGGTGTGACCATGAGCTGCTCGAGTGTTCCGCGTTCCCTCTCTCGCACGATGGCGAACGCAGCGAGCAGCGTGCCCGAGAAGGTGAGGAGGATCGCGACCAGGCCGGGGATGAGCAGGTTGGCGCTGCGGGAGTCGGGGTTGAAGAGGAACAGTGGGTGAACTCGGATCGGCAGGTCGAGAGCTCCCGCCCGCTGCAGGAGCTCGCTCAGGGAGCGCGCCAGGGCCACGCCGTTGGCCGCGGCCAGACCCGCGGTCGAGATCGTGGAATCCGAGCCATCGATCAGGACCAGAACATCCGCCGGTTGATTGTTCAGCCGGCGCCGGGCGTAGTCGGGCGGAATCTCGATGCCCACCGACGCGTTGCCGGCCACAATCGTCTCCCGCAGGGCGGCATGGGACCCCGGCTCCACCACGATGTCGAAGTAGCTGGTGTTGATGAAGTCGTTCAGGAGTTGGCGGCTTTCCTGCGTCCGGCTCTGATCGAAGACCGCGGTCCGGACGTGGTGGACGTTGGTGTCGATCAGCCCGAACAGAACGAGCTGCAGCGCGGGCACCAGCATTGCGAACTGCAACGTCCCGCGGTCGCGGATCATCTGCTTGGCTTCCTTCTTCAGGACCGGCAGGAACCCTCTCATCGCGCACCTCCCGCGGCTTGGGGGACCTCGCCGCGCTGTTCGATCTGAAGCCGGGTCAGCCGAACGAAGACATCTTCCAGCGAAGCCTCGATGGGCCGGGTCTCGACCGGCGCCCCGGCCGCCTTCTGGAGGTCTTCCTGGATCCGCCCCGGCGGCACGTCCGACTGCACCAGCAGGTGAAGCGAGTTTCCGAAGATCGTAACGTCTTGGACGTACGGGAGCGCCCGGGCCTCGCTCATGAACGCGGCCACACCCTGCTCACAGGCGGCCTCGACCCTGCGGGTCCCTTCCGGTGTGACCTGGGGGAGCTTGGTCAGCTCATCCGGCGTGCCTTCCACCAGCATCTTGGAGAGGTAGAGGTAGCCGACGCGGCCGCAGCGCTCGGCCTCGTCCATGTAGTGGGTCGTCACCAGCAGAGTCACATCCTCCGCGGCCAGGGTGAAGAGAAGGTTCCACAGCTCCCGGCGCGCCACCGGATCGATCCCCGCCGTCGGCTCGTCCAGGAAGAGGACGCGCGGGCGGTGCATGAGGGCGGCGGCCAGAGCGAGACGCTGCTTCCACCCGCCGGAAAGCTGGGCTGCCAGCCGATCCCGGTAAGGCCCGATCGAAGTCAACCCGATGGCCCACTCCCGCTGCTTCTCCAGCTCCTGGCCGTTCAAGCCGTAGACTGCGGCGAAGAAATCCAGGTTCTCCAGGACGGTCAGGTCCTCGTACAGGGAAAACCTCTGGGGCACATAGCCGATGCGGCGGCGGATCTCCTCTCCCTGCCGGACCACGTCGAGACCGTCGACGCTGGCGTGGCCTTCAGTGGGAGCGAGCAGGCCGCACAGGATGCGGATGAGCGTCGATTTGCCCGAGCCGTTGGGACCGAGCAGCCCGTAGATCTCGCCGCGCGGAACGGCGATCGAGACTTTGTCCAGCGCGCGGACCCGACCGAAGTCGCGGGAGACCTCTTGAACCTCAATGCCGTAATTCGCTGGAGCCTGAGACATCTTGTCGTGAGGATTTCGGTGGTATGACGAAGTTGATCGGCTCTCCCTTCGTCCTACTTCCTTCGTCCTGAGTCCTCCTCTTCCAACCTCACCGTCGCCGCCATTCCGGGCTTCAATTCCGGTGTCGGATCGACCGTCACCTTCACGCCGAAGACCTGATCCATGCGCTGGTCGAGGGTCTGCACGTTGCGGGGCGTGTATTCCGCCTGCGTGCGGATCTCCACGACATGCCCGGCGAAGGGCCGCTTCGGAAACGTATCGACGGTCACCGCGGCCTTCTGGCCGACCCGCACTCGGCCCAGCTGGGGCTCGGGGACGTACACGCGGATCCAAAGCTGGGAGGGTTCGAGCATCTTGGCGACAGGCTGATTGGCGGCGACCAGATCGCCGGGCCGCAAGTTCATCGACTCGATGACCCCGGCGGCGGGCGCCCGAACGAATGACTCCGCGCGCTGGCGCTCGAGGTAACCGAGCTGGCGTTGCTCGGTCTGCAGGGCGGCCCTGGCCGCGGCGATGTCCTCGGGACGGTTGCCTCTCTGAAGCTCCAGAAAGGCTTCGCGCGCCGTCCGGGCGGCGGTCTCTGCCGCATCGTAGACCTGCTTGCCGACGATCCCCTCTTCGAACAGCGCCTTCTGTCGGAGTCGCTCCCGCTCGTTGTTCTCCGCCTGGGCCCGGGCGCTGGCGATCTCCTCGGAGCGCGGACCGCGGAGCATCTTGGCCAGATTCGCCTGGGCCTGGGCGATGCGCGCGCGCTCCTGCTCGATCTGCAGGTCGATCAAGTCCGTCTCGAACTGGATGATCGGTTGATCGGCCTCCACTCTCGAGCCTTCCTCCACCAGGACTTTCTCGATACGGCCCCCCAGGAGAGAGCCCACCTCGACGTCGCGCGCCTCGATCGTTCCTGAGAGCACGAGGGGTTTCACCTGGCGAGCCGCAGCGACCCGCCACAGCACGACAGCCGCGGTGACCACGAGCAGGGCAGCCAGGATCAGCAGCCGTTTGCGGCTCATCGGCCTCTCCTGTCGGGACGCAGTGCGCCCCTCTTCCACACGCCGATGACGGTGTCCAGGTAGCGATCCAGGGGGATGAGAGGCTCGATCCGAAGGACTCGGTGGAAGAACACATAGGACTGGAGCGACCCGAGAAAGGCGAGCGCCGCGGCTCGGGGGTCGGAGAGCTTCACCCTGCGCGCGGCCCCGGCCCGGCGGAAATACGTCTCCAGAGCCTTCACCGCGCGTGCTGGCGGCGAGCTCTTCCGGCGGGGATCGAACGGAAGGCGAATCATGCGAGCCTCCTCCTCCGAGGAGGCGCGCAGGAAGCGAGCGATGTTTTCTCCCATCTTCTGCTCGATAAATGGAACAAATCCTTCAGCCAGGCGGCGCAGAACCCGCGCCGGATCCTCCGACGCCGGCACGGCGGCCAGGAAATCGGTGGGGAGGCCTTCCCCCGGCATCTCCGAGGCCATGGACATTTCGAAGAGGGCGTGCTTGGTCGGAGCGTGCCGCAGCAGGGCGGCCGGCGAGATATTGAGACGCGCGGCGATGGCGGCCAGCGTCGTCCCGTGGAACCCCCTCTCGGCAAAGGTGCGGCGGGCCTGCCGGAGCACCTCCTCGCGTGTGACCCGGGCCGGTCGTCCCATAGTTAATAACTATATACTTATTTACTAAAGCGTCAAGACCCGCGCGCTCGGGAACCGCCGTAAGCGTCAGGCGGAAGCCCGTTAGAGATGCCTATCCGCGGCGCGCGAAGCTCCCGGCTTGGCTCCCGTCTGGAAAGGTTGCAGCGCCGGTCGCGCAGCACCGCCCGCGCTGCAAGTCACGGCCTTCCGCGGCGCCGCTCCAGCCACTCGGCGAGATCCCCGGCGCTCTTCGCGTTCAAGACGGACGTGGCCGTGGCCCACCCTCTGCGGGCGACATCCACGGCGTAGGAGACGAGGCCGAGCTCGGCCACCGAATGGGCGTCGGGATCCAGAGCGAGCAGGATTCCTCGCGCGACGGCCTTCCGGCAAAGGCTCCACTCGAGGTCCAGGCGCTGGGGGTTTCCGTTGACCTCGACTGCGCAGCCGGACTCGGCGGCGGCATCCAGCACGGCGTCCCAATCCGCATCGAGGGGCGGGCGGGAGAGCAGGAGCCGCCCGCTCGGATGCCCCAGGACGGAAACGCGCGGGTTGCGCACCGCGCGGATGAGCCGGCGGGTCTGCTCCTCCCGCGAGAGACCGAATCGCGAATGAACCGAGGCCACCACCAGGTCGAACCCTTCGAGGAACTCGTCGCCGTAGTCGACCGTGCCGTCGGCGTGGATGTCGGCTTCGGTTCCGTGGAAGACGGAGAACGACGGGTGCCGGCGGCCGTAGGCCCGCAGGCGCTCGCGCTGGAGGAGGACCCGCTCCTCGGTCAAGCCGCCGGCATATGCAGCGGTCTTGCTGTGGTCGGTGAGCGCGACGTACTGGTAACCGGCCTCGCGAGCCGCGTCGAGCATCTCCTCGAGCGGCGCCCGGCCGTCCGAGTCGCTCGAGTGAACGTGAATCAGGCCCTTGAGATCGCGGACGGAAATCAGATCCGGAAGCGCCCCTCGCTCTGCGGTCTCGATCTCTCCCGTTCCTTCCCGCAGCTCCGGCGCGATCCAAATCAGGCCGAGAGCGGCGTAGATCTCCTTCTCCGTCGCGGCGGCGACGGTTTCGCGCGTGCCCCGGCCAAGGAGTCCCTCCGCGACGAGGTCCAGGGCGGCGGCCTCGGCCCGCGCCCGCAGAGCGTCGATGTGAGCTCGGGATCCGGTGTCCCAGAGCAGGGACGCTCCGAACCTCTCGACCGGCGCCACCGAAATATCGACTCCCAGCCCTTCCAGCAGGGGGATGCGCAAGGAGCGCTCGGATCGATTGTCGGTAGGCGCCGCGCCGAGGAGCCCTGGCAACTCTTCGAGGAGCCGCCGGGGATCCGGGGCCGCGACAACGATGTCGATGTCGGCCACGAGCTCGCGCCGGCGACGCAGCGACCCGGCGACTTCCGCCCGGGTAACGCGTCCGGACTGGACGAGTCCGGCGACCAAGCTCGCTGCCAAGGCCTGCGCTCGGGGAAGCCGGTGAAGCCCGGCGCCCGACCGCCGAACGGCGATTCCCTGAAGGATTCGGGCGACCGTCTTCTCGCCGAACCCAGGGACCTCTCGCAGACGTCCGTCGCGGCAGGCCTGCTCGAGCGCGTCGAGCGAATCGATGGCCAGAGCCTCGTGCAGCCGCCGCACTTTCCCGGCGCCGAGGCCCGGGAGGCCGAGACACTCGGTCAAGCCGGGAGGGAAGCGCGCCTGCAGCTCGTCCTGCACCGGCAGACGGCCGGTCTTCCAGAGCGTCTCGACGTTGGCGAAGATTCCGCTTCCGATACCGCGGAGCTCGCGCAGGCGGCCCGTCTCGACCGCTTCGCCTAACTCGCCGGGAAATTCGGCGATTGCCTGCGCCGCGTTCTCGTACGCGCGAATTTTGAAAGGATTCTCGCCGGCCAGCTCGAGCATCGCCGCCACCCGCTGCAGGGCGTCGGCGATGTCTTTTTTCTCCACGGTTCGATTCTAGGCCGGGGCATCCGCCGGTCCTGCGGCCGGGGGGCCCGGTCTCGCGATAACATCGGCGCCCGCATGCGCATCGATCTTCACAGCCACTCCAACGTCTCCGACGGGCTCGACAGCCCGACCGAGCTCGTGCGCAAGATGGCGCTCGCGGGAATCGACGCCTTCGCGCTGACCGATCACGACACGCTGGGGGGGCTGGAGGAGGCGCGCGGGGAGGCTCGCCGGGCCGGCGTCGAGCTTCTCGCCGGAGCCGAGATTTCCGCCGACTTTGACGGCCAGGACGACGTTCACATCCTGGCGCTCTTCGTGGACGAGAAGGACGCGACCTTCCAGGGACGGCTGCGGGAGCGGCAGGCCCGGAGGCGGGAACGCGGCGAGCGAATGGCCCGGAATTTGATCGACGCCGGCTACCCGCTCGATCTCGAGGCGCTGGCCACGGAGGTGGGGGACGGCGTCTGGGGACGGCCGCATCTGGCGCGCGCGCTGGTACGGGCCGGCCACGCGGGGTCGGAGAATGAAGCGTTTTCCCGGTTCTTGAAGCGGGAGCACTCCTGGTACGTTCCGACGGTCAAGTGGCCCGCCGGCGAGGTGGTCCAGGCAATCCGTGAGGCCGGAGGCGTTTCGTCGCTCGCGCACGCGGTCTGGTACAAGGACTCCCCATCTCTGATTCGCGGGCTCGCCGGGGCTGGCCTCGACGCCGTCGAGGTCTTCCATCCCGATCACGGTCCGGAGGAAGAGGCTCGCCTGGGAGACCTGGTGCGCGAAATGAACCTCATGGTCACCGCCGGTAGCGACTTCCACGGTGTGATCGAGGGGCGCAAAAGGCCGGGTGGCGTGGTGGGAACGGCGGAGATGCTGGGCCTGCTGCGGGCGCGCGCCCGCCGCCGGTGACTTCCACGGCGGGCGGTGCGGAGACCCGCGAGCCCTTCTGGGTGCTCCTGCTGCAACGCGACGCGCCGGATGTTCTCTATGAGGCCGCAGCCATGGCCGCCGCGGCGGTCTCGCTGGGCGTCGGCGTCACTCTGGTGTGGTTCGACGCGGCGCTGGAGGCTCTGGCGTCCGGCCGTCTGGAGGAGACTGCCCGGGACGAGCCTCTGGCCGCCTGGCTCCTTATCGCCGAAGCGCGCCAGACCGGGAAGCTGCGCATGCTGGCCTGCTCGGCCTCGATGGTGACCCGCAGGCTCTCGCCGGAGACTCTGCGCGCGAAGGTCGACGACGTCGTCGGATGGCCCACGGCCATCTCTCTCATTCGCAGGGCCGAGCGTTCGTTCGTTTGGTAGACGGGGGCCTCGGGAGGGAAGCGGGAAACGGGAAACGAAGATGCAAGTTGAGTAACATAGCATATATGCTATACCGTCGCTATCAACGCTCGTAAGCTCTCGATTCTCCTCGGACGTCATCTGTCCGAGCATCTCCCGCTCAATCGGATTGTGGAAAACGTCGGCGCTGTGGAAAGATTTTTTTTAGCGCGTGGGAGAGGTGGCGTCCGTGCGCTTGCCGCCTGTGCAAAGTTGACAGCCTCTCGGGCCGCGTGATGAATTCGGTCCACTTCATTCGATGATCGAAGACCTCGCCACGGAGAAGACTCTCCCTCGGAGCCTGGACGCCGAACAGGCCATACTCGGAGCGATCCTCGCCGACTCCACGGTGATGTCGCTCATCGTCCCGATCCTGAGGGAAGAGGACTTTTCCACCGACGACCACCGCCGAATCTACCGGGCCATGCTCGATCTCTTCCTCCATTCGGCGGAGATCGACGTGTTGACCTTGAAGGAGAGCCTTTCGACCGGCTCGGGCCAGCGCATCAGCAGCGCTTACCTGACTTCGCTCCTGGACGCCGTCCCCGATGTGGGCAACGTCGAGCACTACGCCCGGATCGTCAAGGAGAAGTCGACCCTGCGGCGGCTGATCTTCGCCGGCCGCCGCGCAGTCGAGCAGGGCCTGGCGCAGGAGAAGAGCGCCGAGGAGCTGCTGGGCGAGGTCACCGGGGAGATCTTCTCCATCGCCGACGACGCCGTCCGGGAGGCCTTCACCCCCATCGGTCAGGTCGTCAAGCACAACCTGGAGGTCATCGACGAGGCCCGCAACCGCCGCGGCATGCTGTCCGGCCTGGCCACGGGATTTACCGAGCTCGACCGTCTGACCTCCGGCCTCCAGGCGACGGACCTGATCATTCTGGCCGCGCGCCCGTCGGTGGGGAAGACCTCCTTTGCCTTGAACGTGGCCCAGAACGTGGCCATCCGCGAAGGCAAGTCGGTCGGCTTTTTCTCCCTGGAGATGTCCAAGGAACAGCTCGGCTTCCGCGTTCTCTGCTCCGAGGCGGATGTGGACGCCAAGAAGGTCCGCGACGGCTTCGCGTCCAACGAGGCGATCGGGCGACTGGTTCTGGCCCAAACCAAGATCGCAGGGGCCAAGTTCTACGTAGACGATCACGGCGCCCTTTCGGTTCCCACCATGCGGGCCAAGGCGCAGCGCCTGAAGCGAGAGGGTGGTCTGGACCTGCTGGTCGTCGATTACCTGCAGCTGATGGCCGGACACGGCCGCTTCGACAACCGCACTCAGGAAGTCTCGCAGATATCGCGGGGGCTCAAGCTACTGGCCAAGGAGCTCCACGTGCCGATCCTGGCCCTCTCGCAGCTGTCCCGAGCGCCGGAGCAGCGCAAAGAGGGCTCCCGCAAGCCGCAGCTCGCCGATCTGCGCGACTCCGGCTCGATCGAGCAGGACGCCGACGTGGTCATCTTCCTGTACCGCGAGGAGCTGTACGACCGCGACACCGAGCGCAAGGGGATCGCCGACGTCCTGATCGCCAAGCAGCGCAATGGGCCCATCGGCGAGTTTCCTCTGGTCTTTCTCCCGGATCACATGACCTTCGCCAATTACGCCGGTCCGGCCGCGGCTCCCGGCGAGCCGTTCTAAGGGCTCGCGGGCATCTCCCTCGCGGGGACGCGGCGGCCTCCAAAGCTTCACGATGTCCCGGGCCGCCGCTCCGCTCGGACGGCCCAGTCGCTGCTTGGCCTGGAGAACATTTCGTCCGATGGGCCGTCCGAGAGGCCCCGCTGCGGGAGAGGCCCGCGGCTCGCGGCGGGGGGAGCCCCGATTCTCGGTGGGGGGTCGCTCGCGCGCATCTCACATGCGGAGACATCGCTCGGGGAGCTGCAGGCGGAGTCAACTAAACTCGGAGCCTTGACCCCTGACAGCAACTCTTCCCGTCCAACCCGCGCGACCATCGACCTCGGGGCGATCGCGGAAAACTTCAGGCTGCTTGCCGAACGCGCGCGCCCGGCGCAGGTCTACGCCGTGGTCAAGGCCGACGCCTACGGGCACGGAGCCGTGGTGGTGGCCAGGCGGCTCGAGCGGGAGGGCGCGAACTGCTTCGGGGTCGGCGTCGCCGAGGAGGGCATCGAGCTGCGCCGCGCCGGGGTGCGCGGACAGATTCTCGTTCTCGGGTTCTCCGATCCCCACGATGCCGCGCTCTACCGCTCCTACGGCCTGACGCCGACGCTTTACGATCTGGCCCAGGCCCGAGGCTTGGCCCAGGCGACCGCCGGCTTCGCTTCGACACTTTCCGTGCATCTGAAGATCGACACCGGCATGGGCCGGCTCGGGATCGCGCGCCAGGAGATCCCCGAGGCCGTCCAGGTGCTGGCAGGGGCCCGGCATCTGAAGCTGACCGGCACGTCGACCCAGCTGGCCCGGGCGGACGAGACCGAACCGATGGCGGTGGACGTTCAGCTTTCCCTCTTCCGGGCCTGCCTGGAGGACCTGCGCGCCGCGGGAGTCGATCCGGGTGTGACGCACTGCGCGAATTCGGCCGGTCTACTCCTCCATCCGCCTTCGATCTTCCAGGCCGTTCGGCCCGGTCTCGCTCTGTACGGCATCCCTCCATCGCCGGCCCTTCCCGACGCCGGCCTGGTCCCGGCGATGGAAGTCGAGACCCGCGTGATGTCGGTCCGAGACGTGCCGGAGGGAGCGGCGCTCGGCTACGGCGGCCGTTTCGTGACGCGCCGTCGCTCCACGATCGCCGTGCTTCCCATCGGCTATCATGACGGCGTTCGTCGAGTCATCTCCGGTCGTGCCAGCGTTCTAATGCGAGGGGGAAGAGCGCCCATCGTGGGCGCCGTGAGCATGGACTTGACTCTGATCGACGCGACGGAGACGGGCGCCGCCGCGGGGGACCGCGCGGTCCTGCTCGGCAGGGAGGGCGCGGACCGCGTCACCGCCTGGGATCTCGCCCTGGCGGCGGACACCATTCCTTACGAGATCGTCTGCGGCATCGGCGCGCGCGTACCGCGGCTCTACCGCGAGTCGGGCGCCGGGTCATGAAGTTCTTCGAGTCAGTCGGAACGGCCGTCCTCCGTGTCCTCGAGGAATTCGGCCGCTTCTTTCAGATGCTGGGGCGCATGGTCGCGTGGATGGTCCGCCCGCCCTACGACGTTCCCGA
>DATFTF010000114.1:0-2714 GCA_035262245.1 Thermoanaerobaculia bacterium | reverse complement strand
TGCCGATCGGCGTCCGCGCGGCCGACAAGACGTAGACCGGTCTCATGAGGGGACGGATTTTAGCTCTCAGCTCTCAGCTGTCAGCTATCAGCCAAGAGTGTTGCCCGTGCAGGCTGAAAGCTGAGAGCTGAAAGCTGACGGCTTGGCTACGTCACGAGCGGGACTTTGACCGTAAACGTCGTGCCCTTGCCGACCTCGCTCTCGACGGCTATGGATCCCTTGTGCGCCTCCACGATCCACCGCGCTATAGAGAGCCCCAGCCCGGAGCCGCCGTGGTAGGCGTGCCGCGCGCGATCGCTGCGGAAGAAGCGCTCGAAGACGAAGGGCAGGTCGGCGGCGGGGATTCCGATGCCCGTGTCGGAGACTTCGATCCGGGCCTCGGAGGGCTCCGCGTTCAGCCGCACACGGATCTGACCGCCCGGATCGGTATAGCGGATCGAGTTTTCCAGCAGGTTGTGCAGGACCTGCTGCATCCGATCCGCGTCGACGAAGGCCCTGACGGGCGCAGCCGGCAGGTCCACGGTCAGGGAAAGCTCGCGATCCGCCGCGGCCGGCTGCAGATCGCGGGTCACCTCCGACAGGAAACGGCCCAGATCGATGTTGGCAAACGACAGCGTGATGCGGCCGGTCTGACCCCGAGTCAGGAACAGGAGGTTTTGCGAGAGCCGCGTCAAGTGACGCACCTCCAGGAGCGCGTTGCCGATCGCCTCCCGGTATTCCTCGGGCGGGCGGTCCTCTTCGAGTACGACCTCCAGAGAGCCCCTCAGGACCGTCAGGGGCGTGCGCAGCTCGTGCGAGACGTCGGCGATGAACTGCTGCTGCTCTTTCTCCGCCGCCGCCAGGGCGTCCAGCCGGGCGTTCAGCCGATCGGCAATCTCCCGCGCCTCTGCCGGCAGATCGGAAGCGGGGATGCGCTTGACCGGATGCTCTTCGGTTTCTGCCAGGCGAGCGCGAAGCTGGGCCAGCGGTTCGACCTCGGGAGCGGCGGAACGGGTCTTCCGAAAGAGGCTCAGGCTTCCTCCCCTGCCGGACCCCGGACCCGATACCCGACGCCGCGAACGGTCTGGATGAGCTTGTCGTGCTCGGGGGTGTCGATCTTCTTGCGCAGGGCGTTGATGTAGACGTCGATGATGTTCGTGGAGAGATCCAGCGAGTCCTCCCAGATCCGGGCCTGGATCTCCGACCGCGGCACGACCTTGCCGCGGCGGCGCAGGAGCAGCTCGAAGAGGGCGCCTTCCCGGGCAGTCAGGCGCACGGTCTCGGCGCCACGGACGATTTCGCGGGACTCCGGGTCGTAGGAAAGATCCGGGAACGCGATCGGCCCGGAGGGCTGGACTTCGGTGCGCCGCGAGAGCGCGCGCAGCCGGGCCAGGAGCTCGCGGAAGGAGAACGGCTTGATGAGGTAGTCGTCAGCGCCGGCGTCCAGGCCCTCGATCTTGTTTTCGACCGTGTCCCGCGCCGTCAGCATCAGGACCTTGGACGGAATCCCCTTGGATCGAATCTGCCGGCACAACTCCAGCCCGTCGTGGGAGCCCGGAAGGAGCAGATCGAGAATGATCAGATCGAACGCACCGCCGGCGACGCGCTCCAGCGCCGTGTCGGCGTTCCCGGCCACCTCCACGGTATATCCCTTCTCGGTCAGCCCCTTCTTGAGGAACTGCGAAATCTTCTCCTCGTCTTCCACGACCAGAACTCTCATGGCTCTCCCCGCGCCGGCGGGCTCGTCTCGCCCGGCTCCAGGCCCAGCCGCGCCAGAACGAGCACTACTCCGACCCCCGCTGCGAAACCGCCCGCGAAATGCGAAACGCTCCCCTTCGTGGCGATGGAGATGAGGGCGCCTCCGGCGACGAAGAACAACAGCAGCAGACGGGAGACGCGCACCGGCGGCACGCGCAGCTCGCTCATCGCCGCTCTCCGGGCCCGGGGGTTCCACGCCCCAACGGTCCTGGAGCCGGGGGCGAAGGATGGCCGGCAGGTCCCATCCACGCGATTATTTCACCGACGGCCCCTCTCGCGGGCTCCGTGCCCGCGCCCGCTCGAGGCCCCCAATTCGACTTATGATCACCGCTCCAAAGGAAGGAGGAGGCGATGCGACCGAATCCGCGCGGAGTTTTGACCCTCGTTTTGGGAGCCGGATTCCTGGCGGCGACCGGAGCCTGGGCCCTCGTTCCCGGGGCTGCCGAGGCCAAGGCCAAGATCGAGGCCCGGAGCGATTCGACCGTGACCGGAACGGCGACGTTCACCGAGCTCACGACCGGAGGCGTGCGCGTCCACATCCACATCGAGCACGCGCCGCCGGGAACCCACGGACTCCATATCCACGAGAAGGGAGACTGTTCGGATCCCAAGGGCATGAGCGCCGGCGGCCACTTCAATCCCGGCGGGATGCCCCATGCCGCGCCCACAGAGATGAAACGTCATGCCGGCGATCTCGGAAACATCGAGATCAAGGCGGACGGGACGGGCGACCTCGACATCACCTCCGACATGCTGACGGTCAAACCGGGACCCAATTCCGTGGTCGGGCGCGCGGTCGTCTTTCACGAGAAAGCCGACGACCTGACGACCCAGCCGACGGGCAACGCCGGAGGCCGCTTCGGCTGCGGCGTGATCCAGTAACACGTCGCCTCCGCTTCGGAAAGAGGTCTGCGCCTCCGGCGCACCGGCCTACGGCTCGGCCAAAGGGCCTCGACCGCAGGCCTGACCTTTTGCCT
>DATFTF010000113.1:0-2113 GCA_035262245.1 Thermoanaerobaculia bacterium | reverse complement strand
AACGCTCCTGGAGCTTCTTCGCAGCGTCCTCGCCGTCGGCGGCCGTCTCCTCTCGCAGAATGCCTATCTCCGCCGCCAGCTCGCGCGTGCGTCCCGGCGCCTCGCCCAGCCAGAACGGAAGCGTGGGCGGCTGCCCTTTCGCGTCCGCCACACGCACGATTCCCGGCTCGATCCGCAGGACGCGCCAGGAGGCGTTGCCCAATTGAAAAATATCGTTCCTGTTGGACTCCACGGCCCAATCCTCGTGGACGCTTCCGACGAGCGTCCCTTCGGGCTCGAGCCTGACCTGGTAGTCGGCGGTATCCGGGATCGCTCCTCCCGAGAGCAGGGCAGCCAGCCGCGCCCGGCGCGTCCCGATCAGACGCCCGCCCACGCCGTCGCGGTGGAGGAGCGCCCGCCGTCCCTGCGTGTGCAGAGCGACCACTTCGTCGAACTCCCGGCGTGAGAGCTCCCGATATGGCCAGGCCCGGCGGAAAGAACCGAAGAGGCGGTCCTCCTCCCATGTTTCGGCCGCGCAGGCCGCGACGACCTGCTGGGCCAGGATGTCGAGCGGCCGCGGAGGAATGGGAGTCCGATCCAGGACCGAAGCGCCGATCGCCTTGAGCAGCGCCGCCGCCTCGACCAGCTCATCGAGAGTCAACGGAAAGATCCGGCCTTTAGGGATCCGGTGGAGCGCGTGCCCGGCCCGGCCGACCCGCTGGAGGAGCGTCGCGATCGAGCGCGTGGCTCCAATCTGGATCGCCAGGTCCACGTCGCCGACGTCGATGCCCAGCTCCAGCGATGCCGTAGCGACGAGGGCCCGCAGCTTGCCCGCCTTGAGTCTCTCCTCGGCGTTCAACCGGCGCTCGCGCGAGAGGCTCCCGTGGTGGCTGGTCACCGCGTCCGGGCCCAGCAGGCGCGTCAACTGGCCGGCGATCCGCTCGGCCATCTTCCGCGTGTTGACGAAGACGAGCGTCGTGCGGTGCTCGCGGACGAGCTCGGCGATCCGGGCGTAGATCTCCTCCCACTGCTCGTGCGAGCAGACCGTCGAGAGGGGCGACGGGGGGATTTCCACCGCCAGATCGAGCTCTCGAAAGGTGCCGGCGTCGACGAGCGCGCACTCCCGGCCGGGACCGGCCCCCACCAGAAAGCGGCCGACCTCCTCGAGAGGCTTCTGCGTCGCCGAGAGGCCGATCCGCTGAAGCGGCCGCCCGACCAGCTCGTGTAACCGCTCGAGCGACAGAGACAGGTGGCTCCCCCGCTTGTCGCGCACCAGCGCGTGGATTTCGTCCACGATCACGCTGCGGATGGTGCGCAGCAATCCCCGGCCCCCCTCGCTGCCGAGGAGGATGTAGAGCGACTCCGGCGTCGTCACCAGGATGTGGGGCGGGCGCCGAGCCATCGCCGTCCGGTCCGCGGAGGGCGTGTCGCCGGTGCGGACGAGGACGCGGACCTCGGGCAGTGTTGGATCGAGCGCCCGGATCTCGGCCAAGGGGCCCTGGAGATTCTTCTGGACATCGTTGGAGAGGGCGCGCAGCGGCGAGACGTAGAGGACGCTGGTCTCCTCGGGAAGGGCCTCTCCCTGCCGAATCAACCCGTCGATGGCCGAGAGAAACGCCGCCAGCGTCTTGCCCGAGCCGGTCGGCGCGGCGATCAGCGTGTGCCGGCCTTCGCGGATGAGGGGCCAGCCTTCGCGCTGGGGCGGCGTGGGCTCTCCCAGGCGGGTCGCGAACCAGGTCCGGATCGCGGGATGGAACGAGGCCAGAGAAGTCACCGGGACCAATCTTAACCGCGCCGGGTCGCCAACTCTTCCCGGGCGGACGATCCCTCAGCGCGGACCGGGTCGCGCTGCGGACCGCAGAATTTCCCGCAGCCGGTCGATGGGGATGGCTTCGACCGTTCGTCCGTTCCCTGTGACCGTCGTGGCCCGGGTCATTGAGTTGTCGACCGCTTCCTCGACCGCCTCGACTGCCGCCAGGAAGAGCGGGCTGACGTAGTCGTTCTGCAGGTCCTCGATCGTGCGGGTCGGGCCGGCGGGCGCATAGTCTTCGAGATTCTTCGTGGAAAAAGCGATGACGAAATCGCCCGAGCCGTTGGCCATGTACGAGCCGGTCCGCGCCAGGCCCAGGACGGC
>DATFTF010000112.1:0-5517 GCA_035262245.1 Thermoanaerobaculia bacterium | reverse complement strand
TCGCCCTCGGCCGGCTGGAGGGAGAAGAGCAGCCGGGCGCCCCGCGCGTGGCGGCGCGGCTCGCTCGTGATCTGAAGGCGGCCGGAGCGCGGGAGACCTACCGCGACGCGCGTCTGGCCGCTCTCGCCGGCGAGCTCTCCGCCGATCCGCTGCCGACCCGGGGCAGCCACGATATCGCCGCGCACGCCGGAGCCAATGCCCTCATCCGTCAGCCCGCCGGCCAGGAAGGTCTGGCGGCAGGCGCTCTGGTGGAGTGCCTCGTCACGGGCGAGCTTCAACGCCCGTGAGCCGCGCGGTCGACCGGACGCGTCCCGAGGTCCTCCACCGCCGCGCGCGCACGTCCGACGGCGTAGCCATCGCATACACCTGGTGGCGGCGGCCCTCCCCGGAGCTCCTGCTGATCGCGCCGGGCTTCTGGCGTTCCCGCCTGGCGCGGGAGAATCTCTTCCTCGCCGAATACTTCGTGCGCCGCGGGTACGACGTGGTCGCTCTCGACTTCCGGGGACACGGCGACAGCGGGGGAACGTACACGTTCGGCGCGAGCGAGGCCAACGACCTGGTTGCGGTGGCCCGCGAGCTCGTCGGAGTCGACCGTGCCTACCGGAGGTTCGCAGTGATCGGTCTGTCCATGGGAGGCTCCATCGCCGCCGATGCGCTGGCCAGGGATCGGAGCCTGGACTGCCGGGCCCTGGCCCTCATCTCCTCGCCGGCCGACGTGGCCGCAGTCCGACCCCACCCCTGGAAGCCGGGGGCCCTGCGGCAGGTCAGTCTCAAGAACGTGGCTCGGATGCCCCGCCTCTCGGCCGGCGCACTTCTCGCCCGAAAACCGCGCGCGGTCGAGGCGATTTCGGTCTTGTCCATGCCCAAGTTGATCGTGAGCGCCGAAGGGGACTGGCTGGTCGACCCGCGGCACGCGCGGCTTCTGGAAGAGGCCGCCGCGCCGCCGGTGGAAGCCGTCCACCTGGACCTGCCCGGCTCGCTCCATGCGGACGCGCTCGTACGCGTCGTCCCTCTGAAGATTCTGCGCGTCCTGACGCGGTGGTTCGAGAAGAATGCGCCACCGTAACCGTCGCCTACGCGGAGCTTCGAGATCTGCGGCGATTGGCCGCACCGGACCGCGGCTCGCCCGGATGCGGGCTCGACCGCGGTCCTGATCCCGAAGCTCCGCTCCGGCTCCCGCAACGCGAGTCGTTTCGCGAATCCAGTTCGCGAAACTTGGTCGCGTTGCGAAGGCAAGGACCAAAAACCACTCGGCTAAGGAATTCTTTAGTCCCGGGTGCGCACGTTTCCTGCAACTAGAATCTTTCGATGGACCGCAGAGTGGTCGTCACCGGGATCGGATGCCTCTCTCCCAATGGGAACGGACGCGAGGCCTACGCGCGCGCGCTCAAGGAGGGAGCGAGCGGCGTCGGCCGCATCTCCCTCTTCGACCCGGAGGGCCTTCCGGCCACGATCGCCGGGGAAGTGAAGGCCTTCGATCTTGCTCTCCACGTCGGGCCCAAGGATCAACGCCACGTGTCGCGCGCGGTGCCTCTGGCCATCGCCGCCTCCTCCGAGGCTCTGGTCGACGCGGGTCTGGACCCCGAAACGCTCTCGCTGCCGGAGCGCCGGGAACTCGGCGTCCTGCTCGGGACCGGCGGAGGGCCGATCGAATTCTCCGAGCGGATGTACCACCTTTACTACACCAACCAGGTGAAGAAGGCCTCGGTCTACTCCATCCCCTCAGGCACCATCGGCACCCTCTCCTCCGAGATCTCGATGCGCTTCGGCCTGCGCGGCCCGTCTCAGGTCGTCTCCACGGGGTGCGCCTCGTCGACCGATGCGATCGGCTGGGCATTCCACTCCATCAAGCACGGGACGGCGGACGTCGTTCTCACCGGGGGCGTCGATGCCACCGTGGTGCGCGGCATCATGGAGGGGTTCGCCATGATGCGCATCGTCTCGACCGCGCACGAGTCCGACCCTCCCCGCGCTTCGCGCCCCTTTTCCCGGGACCGCGACGGCTTCGTGCTCGGCGAGGGCTCCTGGATGTTCGTGCTGGAGGAGCGGGAGCGAGCCTCTTCCCGCGGCGCCCGGATCTACGGCGAGATCCGGGGCTACGGTGCGACCTGCGACGCGCATCACCGGGTTCGGCTGGACGAGACGGGCGAGGAGCCGGCCCGAGCCATGGCCCTGGCGCTCGCCGAATCGGGTCTTCCCGCGGATGCCGTCGACTATGTCGCTTATCACGGCACGTCGACCGAGTTGAATGACCGGGTGGAAACGAAGGCCGTTCGCATGGCGTTCGGACGCTCTGTCGGGCGTCTGGCCGGCTCCTCGATCAAGTCGATGATCGGTCATCCCCAGGGCGCATGCGGCGCCGCCGGACTCGCCGCAACGCTGCTCGGAATGCGCGACGGCTTCCTTCCTCCCACCATCAATCTGGAACGCCCCGATCCGGCGTGCGACCTCGACTACGTCGCCAACGCGGCCCGGCGGCGCTCGTTCGAGCATGCCCTCTGCAATTGCATCGGCTTCGGATCGAAGAACAGCGCGCTGGTGGTCTCCAATGCATAGATTCAAGATTCAAGATTCAAGGTTCAAGATTCAAAATCGGATCTTGGCTCGAGCAATCTTGAATCTTGAATTTTGAATTTTGAATCTCTTAGTCCCTCCCCGCCGTTCCTCCCGGGAGCTCATCGATGACGACGGTCTGCCGCCGGAGGAAATGGCCGCTTCGCTGCGCGACATGGAGACTCTCAACCGGCGCTGGGGCGCCGCCCGGGCGCTGGCGTCCCATCTGCTGCGCCGTCTGCCGGCCGAGCCCGGGCGACGCTTCGAGATTCTCGACGTGGGAGCCGGGGCCGGATCCGTCGCACGCTCACTCGCTCGCCGCCTGCGCGCAACAGGCCTCCAGGCCCGGGTCGTGGCAGTCGATCTGCAGTGGCGGCACCTCGTCTCGGGCCGTGTCCGGGAAGACGGCCTCTCCCCCGCTCTCTGCGCCGACGCCTTTGCGCTGCCTGTGCCGGATGCCGCGGTCGATTTCGTCGTCTCGACTCTGTTTTTTCATCACTTCTCCCCCGAGGAGAACGTGAGGCTGCTGCGAGAGCTCGCGCGCGTCGCTCGGAGCGGCGTGGCCATGCTCGACGTTCGCCGTCACGTCGTGCCACTGCTCTTCGTCGCCATCGCCGGGCGCCTGACCTTCGAAACGGACGTCTCGGTGCGCGACGGACAGGCTTCCGTGCGGCAGGCCTACACCGCGCGGGAGGCGCAGGAGATCGCCGGGCGCGCGCTGGCCGGCGCACGGACGGAAACGGTGTTCCCGTTCCGGATCCTGGTCACGGCCGACGGCTCAGGCAAGGCAACGCCGTGAGCGCTCCCTGGGACGCGGTCGTGGTCGGAGCCGGACCGGCGGGCTCCGCCGCCGCCCTCACGCTCGCCGCAAAAGGTCGCCGCGTCCTCGTTCTGGAAAAGGATTGCTTTCCACGCCGAAAAGTATGCGGCGCCTTTCTCGCCGCCGACGGCGTCGAAGCGCTCGGGAGCCTCGGGTTGCTCGAGACCGTGCGCCGCGCAGGACCGGAAGTGATCCGCGAGGGATCGGTCCAGCTTCCCGACGGGCGCTCGGTCCCCCTGCCGCTGAATGCCCCGGCGCTGGGCGTTTCCCGATACCTTCTCGACGGGGAGCTCGCCCGCGGGGCGGCGGAGGCCGGTGCGGAGATCCGCTTCGGCGCGCGGGTGGTGTCTGCGCGAGGCGGCGTGAAAGCGCGTCGGGTCTCCTGGGTCGACGCAGATGGGGTTCATGACGGCGCGTCTCGAGTCGTGATCGGAGCGTGGGGACGCTGGGACGCTCTGGATCGGTCGCTCGGCCGGGCCTTCTTGAAAGAACGGCGGTACTTCGGCTGGAGCGCCGAGCTCTCCGGCGACTCGCTCTTTCTGGCGGGCCGCGTGCGTCTGTACCTCTTCCGCGGAGGGTACTGCGGTCTCTCCCGCGTGGAGGGCGGAAGGGTGAACCTGGCCGGCGTCATTTCGGAGAAACAACGCCGGAAAGCGGGGCCGGGTTGGGAGTTGGTTCTGGAAGGAATCCGCCGGGAAAACCGGACGCTCGATCGCGACCTCGCGGGGTTGCGGATCTCTTCGGACGGCTTTCTGGGCACCGGTCCGGTCTTTTTCACCGCCAAGCCGCCGGTCGAAGGCGGCGTCTTGATGGCCGGCGACGCTGCGGGCGTGCTCGATCCCTTTTCCGGCGAAGGCCAATCGGCGGCCCTGGCGTCCGGACTCCTCGCCGCGGAGGCTTCCGAGGCTGCGCTCTCCGGCGCGATTCCGATTGACCGCCTCGCGCGGCTTTACACCCGCGCCTGGAAGGCGCGGTTCGGACGGCGCTTCAGTTGGAGCTCGATCTTCCGCCGGCTCATGCTGAATCCGGGAGCGGCTTCGATTGCCGCCCGGGTCGCGGGAGAGCGACTGACGTCATTCGCGATTGGCCGTCTGAGCTCTTCAAGGAAAGCTTTCAATTCGCAAATCACAAATCACAAATCACAAATTCACGACTCACAATTCACAATTCACAACTAGATTCCCGCGGCTCCCTCCGGCGTGAAAATCTTGTCGTCGAGTCTGGCCGGACGGTATTCCCGGTATTCCACGTGCGTCACCACGTTGGCGCCGCGGGCCAGCAGGTCCCGCACCTCCATCTCGGCCACGACGGTTTTGCCGAAGGACTTGGCGAACCGGGTGAAGGTGATTTCCTTGGCCGGCAGACCCGACGGCAGCGAGAACTTCAGCCGGCATGGCAACTCGGCCGACTCGTCGTACCAGAGGACGACCTTCGGATAGGCCGCTTTGGGAGACCGCGCCGTCAGGTCCAGGACGAGGCAGCGCTTGCCGCCGACTTCTTCCATGTCATTGCGCGCTGTGGCCTCGTAATCCTGCGCGAAGCGTACGCGCGCCACATCCGCCACCGATGCGCCTCCCGCAAGCCGCTGGTTGGGCGTGATCGGAACGGGGTGCGTGGCGCCCGGCACCAGAAGCCACATCCGGTCGCCCACGTCCAGGATTCTCCGTCCGCTGTTCTTCCCTCCACGAAAGACGATGAGCCCCCGGTCTTCTCCCTTGGTGTAGATGTCGAAGTCGGCGCTGCCGAGCACTTTGTCGCCGTCCATCTCAACGGCCCGCGCAGTGATGATCGCCTCGGGAAACGCGTTGCGCGCCGCGTCGACGTTTTGGAGAGTCTGCTGGGGAGACGTGCTCAGGGCGAGAATCAGTACAGCAGAAAGCACGGTCACCTCAACAAGGATTCAAGATTCAAAATTCAAGATTCAAGATTAGAGGACCTCCAATTTTGAATCTTGAATCTTCAATCTTGAATCAAATGTGCGCCAGCGCCTCCACGATCGGCATGCGGGCGGCCCGGCGGGCCGGAAAGTAGGACGCCAAGGCCATCGTGGCGACCATGGCAAAAAGGCCCGCACCGTAGGCCAGCGGGTAGAGCCGGACGTTGATCGGCATGCCGTGCGTCGCTCCCGGCGGCGGCGGCAGAAT
>DATFTF010000111.1:0-6050 GCA_035262245.1 Thermoanaerobaculia bacterium | reverse complement strand
CGAGCGCGACGCTCCGGCGGGATCTCTCGGACCTCGCGGCGAAGGGAAGCCGGGTGCTGTTCAACGACGTCGAGACGGCGGCCGACGGGCGCTCTTACAACGTGGCGCGCCTCCTTGGTCCCTCGGGCCTCGCGGAGCCCTCCTATCGAAAGGTTCACCTGGTCCCCTTCGGCGAATACGTGCCTTTGCCGCGCGTCTTCTTCTTCGTCCGGCAGGTCTCCAGCGAGATCGGCACGTTCGCGGCGGCGAACCGGCCCGAGTTGCTGGCCTCGGCGGACCTGCGCCTGGGCATGGGCGTCTGCTACGAGATCACCTATCCCTCGCTCGTGCGGGAAGAAGTGGCGCGCGGCGCGAACCTCCTGGCCACGATCTCCAACGACTCCTGGTACGGAAAGGCGGGAGCGCAGGCGCAGCACTTCGCCGGCGCGGTGTTGCGGTCCGTGGAAACCGGCCGCTTTCTCGTGCGCGCGGCCATTACCGGGATCTCCGGCATCGTCGACGACCGCGGGCGCATCCGCGAAGAGCTCTCCGCCGATCGCGCGGGCATCCTGTTTGGAAACGTTCGCCCGTCCGAAGGCGCGACGGCCTGGGTGCGCTGGGGCTGCTGGATCCCGCGCGGCGCCGACGCGCTCGCGGTCGCCGTGCTACTCTGGGGAGTCGTTCGCTGGATCCGTTTCCGGCGGCCGAACACTGAGAGTCGAACGCCATGACCGACCGCGACGACCTGATTGCCACGTTGACCACCGCCTCGGAGCGTCTCCGATCGCTCCGGGGCTATCTTTGATTCCGACGCGGCGCGGAGCGCGCTGGAAAGTCTGAGGCAGAAGGCCGCACAGCCCGATTTCTGGTCGCGTCCGGAGGAGGCGCAGGAGACGCTCAAGCAGACGAGCGCCCACGAGCGCACCCTGGCCACGGTGAACCGGGTCACCGAGCTTTCCGACGAACTAGGCACGTTGGCCGAGCTGCTGAGGGAAGGGGAGCCGGCGGACGCGGACGCGCGCGCGGCGCTCGCCGTGGCGTCGGATTACGCCGACGAGCTCGAGCTCTCCGTGAAGATGAACTCGCCGGAGGATTCCAAGAACGCCTGGCTCATGATCCACGCCGGAGCCGGCGGGACGGAATCTCAGGATTGGGCGGAGATGCTCCTGCGGATGTACCTGCGCTTTGCGGAGGGGCGCGGGTGGAAGGCGGAGCTGATCGACCGACAGGACGGCGAGGAGGCGGGGATCAAGAGCGCCACGGTCCACGTCGTGGGGGATCACGCCTACGGATACCTGAAAGGAGAGATGGGGGTCCACCGGCTGGTTCGCATCTCCCCCTTCGACGCCGCCAAGCGGCGGCACACGTCCTTCGCCTCGATCTACGTTTCACCGGAGATCGACGACGACATCGAGATCGCCATCGCCGACAAGGACCTGCGCGTGGACACCTATCGCTCGAGCGGCGCCGGAGGACAGCACGTCAACGTCACGGACTCGGCCGTGCGGATCACGCATCTGCCCACCGGCATCGTGGTGACCTGCCAGAACGAGCGCAGCCAGGGGCGCAACCGCGACATGGCCATGCGCGTCCTGCGCGCCCGGCTCTACCAGAAGGCGCTCGAGGAACGCCGGGCGGAGGAGGAGAAGCGGGCCGGCGAGAAGAAGTCGATCGAATGGGGGAGCCAGATCCGCTCGTACGTGCTGCATCCCTACCGGATGGTCAAGGATCACCGGACCGGGCACGAGACCGGTGATACCGACCGCGTTCTCGACGGCGGACTGACCCCCTTCATCGAGGCGTTCCTGAAGGCCGGCGCGGACGCGAGCCGCGTGGCGAGCCCGTGAGTCCGCCCGCTCCCGAAGCCTCCCCGGCGCTCCTGGCGGGGTGGATGGGTCAGGTCCAGTCACGGTTGCAGGCCCGTGTTCCCCGCCCGGCCGTGGCTGCGGGGCCCGGGCTTCGCCGGGCAGGCGTGCTCGCGCCTCTGTTCGTGCGGGACGGCCGGCTCTGGATCCTCTTTACCCTGCGCACCGAGACGGTCGAGCATCACCGTGGCCAGTTCTCCTTTCCCGGCGGCGGCGAGGAGCCGGGCGACGCGAGCCTCTGGGACACGGCCCTGCGCGAGGCGGAGGAGGAGATCGGCTTGAAACGCGAGGATGTCATCGCTCTGGGGTCGCTCTCGCCCCTGGTGACCGTGACCAGCTTCTACGTCGAGCCGTACGTGGCCGCCATTCCGCAGCCCTACGTCTTCCGCCCTCACGCGGCGGAGATCGCCGAGGTCCTGGAAGTGCCCGTGGCGTCGCTGATGAATCCCGACATCCTGGAGAAGCGGACCTTGCCGGGGCGGGAAGAGCTGATTCTCTTCTATCACTACGAGGGGCGGGTGATCTGGGGAGCCACGGCGAGGATGCTGGAAGAGCTCTTGGGCGCGCTGCGCGGGCCCGAACTGTGAATCGTGAATCGAGAGTTGTGAATAGGCGGGAGAAGATATCTCTCGCGTATTCACAATTCACAATTGGCAATTCACAATTTGCGCCTCCGCGAGATAAAGGAGGCTAACAATATATATATTGTTACTCAGTGCTCGCCCCAGGTCTTCTCGCCGGCTTCCACGCGGATGGGGAGCCGGTTCTGGGGAGGGGGCAGCGGGCAGGTGGCGTAGGGCGTGAAAACGCAGGGCGGGTTGTAGGAGCGGTTGAAATCGAGGATGGTCTTTCCGTTCACCGCCGGCCCGGCGTACACGAAGCGCCCGCCTCCGTAGGTCTCGTGCCCGTTGGTCGCGTCGCCGAAAACGACGAAGAGATCGGTTTCGCCCTCTTCCAGAACCGGGTCGAGCCGGTAGGACTTGCCTTGCCAGGAGAAGATTAGGGCGCCCGGCGTTTGCGCCGGCTCGACGGCGCCGAGCACGTTGGGCATGGGGATCCGGCGCCCGGGCTCGTAGGGCTCGAACCGCGCCTCGATCCTCCACCTCTCGTCGTAGGGAAACGTCTCAGTGCCCTGGAAGCTCCGCCGCGCCGCCGAGTCGGCATCCTTGACGCGGACCGCCAGCCGATCGCCCCGGCGGATGACGTAAAACGAGATCTGACCGTGTCTCAGCACGGTCGGCGCTGCGCTGCCCGCGTCCGTCTCGAGCGGCATCGCCGATACGGATTTTCCATCGGATGTCACGCCGGCGCCGGGATCGAAGTCAGCCGATATCCGTCCGGCGTCCAGCCGGATCTTCCCCATCTTCGTCGGCGCCTTCTCGGCCGGAAGCCGGACCACGGACGCGGGATCGCTCCCCACGGAGTTGTCCCCTTCCTGGAGCCAGAAGAGGCCGATCAGAGTCAGCCACCCGTCCTCCCGTCGGAGACGAGTCATGCGGTCCGCGCGCCAGGACTCCCACTCTGCGCGGTGGGAGTCGGCGGGAGCGGAGAGGGCGGCGGCCATCGCCGCGGCAAAGAAGGCGCCGAGCGCGGGGCCGATCACGGTGCGAGACGGACTGCCTTGCTCACGCCGCGGCTCGATCGATCGCCGCGAGCTGCTCGGCCCGCGTCAGATTCGCCCGGGCGGCCTCGAAGCCCGCGTCGATGGCCAGGGCCTTCTGGAAGGCCTCGATGGCTCCGGGGTACGCGCCCTTGCGCGACCGCACGACGCCCAGGTTGTTCCACAGCACCGCGGACTTCCCGTTGGTGGCCAGCGCCTTCGTCAGAGCGGCTTCCGCGTCGGACGCCCTTCCCGCTTCCAGAAGAGCGGCGGACAGGCCGCTCGCGGGCTCCTCGTTGGCCGGATCCAGATCCGCTGCGGCGCGGAACGCGGTCGCAGCCTCGTCGAACTTCTTGAGCTCCATCCGCAGATGCCCGAGGGTGATCCACGCGTCGGTGTCGTTGGGCGCGAGCCCGGTGGCCTCCGACATCTCGCGCTCCGCTTCCTTCGTCTTCCCCTGCTTTCTCAAAACCCGGCCCAGATTCTCGTGGTAGACCGCCTTTTGCGACGCCAGACGCACCGCCTCGATCAGCTCGGTCGTCGCGCGATCCGTCTCCCCCGACCTGAAGAGGAAGACGCCGAAGTCATTGCGCGCCTCCGGCGACGCCGGATCGATCTCGATGGCGCGTCCGTAGGCGATGCGCGCCGCTGTCTTGTCCACCTCCTCCATGGAGCGCCCGAGCCCCAGCGCAGCGCCGACGTTGCGGGAGTTCAGCTCGAGGGCCCGCCGGTAGTGGCTGGCGGCGGTGTTCCACTTCTTCTGACGCTCGGCGACGCGGCCGAGCCCATACTCCGCCCCGGCGTTGCCCGCGTCGAGCACGATCGCGGCGGTGTACTCGCGCTCGGCGTCGGAGTCCTGGCCGAGACCCAGCGACCCGTCGCCGGCCAGGCGGTGGGCCTCGGCGCTGCGAGGATCGACGTCGAGGGCGCGATGCGCCATGGCCTGCGCGCCGCGGTAGTCGCCCGCGGCCAGCGCCCGGTCCGCGGCCTCCAGGATCTGCGAGGCTCCGCTCGGAGGCGACGTAGCGACCGGGCCGGGGGAGGGTCCCGGCAGCGGCGTCCCGATCGGCGCGCTGGTCACCAGGCCGCGCTCGAGATCGGCAGCCTTGCGCCGCTCGGCGTCCGCGTCGCCGGCGCGTCCCAGGCGGTCGTAGGCATCGGCCATCAGGCGATGGACCCGGGGATCGGAAGAGGCCTCGATCTTCTTGAGGTCGTACAAGGCCTCGGAGGCCTTCCCGTCGGCGATCTTCTCCCGGGCCGTCCGCATCAGCTCATTGGCATCCACAGAGGGAAGCCCCGCGCCGGTCACCTCGGTCTGCACCGAACGCGCCAGACGCACGAAGTCCGGGCTGTAGAGCTCGGGCTCGATTCCCAGGGTGGGGCGCGCGGTGTAGGCCGCCCGCAGGCTGTCCCGCGCGGCCGGCGACTTGCCGCCGATGAAAAAGGCCCAGCCGCTCTGGAAGTAAAGCTCGCCCTTGCGGTCCGCCGTTGCGGTGACCTCTGCGGCCTTGGCGTATTTCTCGCCCGCCTCGACGAACCGGCCGGCGTCGAACGCGCGCTTGGCGTCGGCCTCCAGGCGCGAGGCGTCCTGAGCCGTCAGGGCGGCCGGGAGAATCAGCGCCGCCGCGATCAGACCGAGAGTTCTCACGAGGCCGGAACGGGAGGAGGCGGTGTCCATGTCTTGCGATCTCCTTCGGAAACGGCGACCTCCTGCGTCAGGGTCGTCACTCCCTCGCGCGAGAGCGTAACGCGGTGGGTGCCCGAAGGAACGGAGAAAGTTTTCTCGCCGCCGAGGACGCCGCGGAACTTCGAGTCGATCAGAACCGTCGCGCCGACCCATTCCGGAGCATGGACGACCAGGATCCCGAGTGGGAACCGGTAAGCAATCGGGGGCGATCCCGCGGAGCCGACCTTGAATTCCTTCTCGTAGGGGGGCAGCTCGGGTGCCTCGAAACGGACGCGGTGCGTCCCCTCGGCGAGCTCCACGGTCCTGGCGGGGATGGAGGCGCCGATCACACGGCCGTCCACCGACAGGGTCGCCACCGGGATGGAGCTGAACTGCACCTTGTACCGCCGGGGAGGCCGGGGCGAAGGCGCAGCCGCGGGCGGTTTCTCCGCCACCTCGCCGACCGCCTGGGGGACCTTCTCGGCGGCCGGGGCCGTCGGCGCTGCGGGGGGAGCGGCGGTCGGCGCGGCCGGCGCGGGTTTCGGAGCGGCATCCGTCCCCACGACCGGCTGCGGGAAGACGAGCGGCGCAGTGGGGGCGGGAGTCGGTCCGGGGCGGGGGACCGTCGCGGGCGGTCCTGTCCGCGTGAAGTAGAACACCACCGCGCCCGAGACCGCGGCGGCGACGAGAATGGACGTCCAGAGCACACCGTGTCCGTGCCCGCGCCGAGCGGGAGGCAGATCCGTGACAGTCGAGCTCTTGCGGGCGCTCGTCGTCTGCGCCGGTTCGCGGAAGTTGACCAGCTCGAGCCCCTGACGGGTGGAGACGACCGTCGGCGCTTGCTCATCGCGCGCCCGAACCCGGGCCAGCGCGCCCGAGGGAGGCGTGACGGAGTCGGCGGTGGGAAGCCCTTTGCTCGGCGTTTTGATCGTGGCGTCGG
>DATFTF010000110.1:0-3635 GCA_035262245.1 Thermoanaerobaculia bacterium | reverse complement strand
TGGACCTTCCCGATCGCGATTTCGCCGCACGATCACAACACGGTGTACGTCGGGAGCCAGTACGTCCACGCCACGTCCGACGGCGGCAACCACTGGAAGGCGATCAGTCCAGATCTGACCTTGAACGACAAGAGCATGATGGGCGACTCGGGCGGCTTGACCGTCGACAACCTCTCCGTCGAGTACGCCGGCGTCGTGTACTCGATCGCCGAATCGCCGAAAGAGAAAGGGGTGATCTGGGCCGGCACCAACGACGGCCTGGTCCAGGTGACGCGCGACGGCGGCGCGCACTGGGACAACGTGGCGAAGAACATGCCCAATCTGCCGCCCAAGGGGACGGTCGGCAGCGTCGATCCCTCGCCCCACGACGGGGGCACCTGTTATGTGTCGGTCGACTTCCACCAGGTCGACAATCGCGATCCCCACATCTACAAAACGACCGACTACGGGAAGACATGGAAGTTCATCGCCGGGGGCATTCCGAAGAGCCCGCTTTCCTACGTGCACGTGGTGCGGGAGGACCCGTTCCGCAAGGGGCTGCTCTACGCCGGCACCGAGAATGCTCTCTACATCTCCCTCGACGACGGCGGACACTGGCAGGAGTTCCAGGACAAGCTGCCTCACGCGCCGGTCTACTGGCTGACTGTCCAGCCGCAATTTCACGATCTGGTCGTGGGCACTTACGGGCGGGGAATCTGGATTCTCGATGACCTCGGTCCGCTCGAGCAGTTGACCGATGCCATGCGCTCCGAGACGGTCCACCTCTTCGAGCCGAGGCCGGCCTATCGGTTCCGCCGCATCTCGCAGCCGAGCCTTGCGCCTGTGGGAGTCGTGCGCGGCGAGAACCCGCCCTACGGCGCGATCCTCAGCTACTGGTTGAAGGAGCCGCTGGTCGTGGAAGGCAAGGAGAGCAAGGACAGCAAGGAAAGCAAGGAAAGCAAGGAGAGCAAGGGCGTGGCGGGGGAGGCAGATCAGGAGACCAAGGAGACCAAGAAGAGCCCGGTCACGATCACGGTCTGGAATGCGCAGGGCGAGAAGATCCGCACGCTCCACGGAACCAACAAGTCCGGCGTCAACCGGGTGACCTGGGACTTGCGCTACGAGCCGTCGGAGGAAGTGCGCCTGCGGATGACTCCTCCCGGAAACCCGCACGTCTTCGAGGAGAAGCGCTTCCGAGGCAAAGATTTTCGCGGCGTCTACTACTACGGGATCACCGCGCTGCGCAACGGTCCGCTGGTCGCGCCGGGAACCTATACCGTCCGGCTGGAGGCCGTCGGAAAGCAGCAGGAGCAGAAGATCGTGGTGCTCAAGGATCCCAATTCCGCGGGGACCGAAGCGAGCGTCGCGGAGTCGACGAAATTCTCCGTCGCCATCTGGCGCGACACCAGCGCCGTCGCGCGCATGATCAACCGGCTGGAGTGGACGCACCGGCAGCTCCAGGACTTCCAGAAAATGCTCCAGGCCCAGAAGGCGCCGGAGCCGGACCAGAAAGCGGCCAAGGATCTGGGCAAGAGCGTGGGCACGGTCGAGGACGATCTTCTGCAACCGACGATCGAGGAAGCGGACCAGAAATCTTTCCGCGGTCCGCTCAAGCTCTATCTCTGGCTTCTCTGGCTGCAAGCCGAGGCGGGGCCCGGCGCGGCCGACGTCTCCGGCAACGCGGACATGGCGCCCACCGAGCCTCAACGGCAGGTCTATGAGTTGCTCTCCGGCCGGTTGGCGGACGCGCGCAAGAGGGTTGACACGCTCTACTCCTCGACCATTCCGGCCTGGAACGAGACGATGCGGACGAAGGGATACGTCCAGCTGATGGACGTCAAGGAGCCCGAGGGAGAGCCCGCTCCTTCAGTCGAGGAGGAGGACGAGGATGGCTCCTCGCGCTGACCTCGCGATGTGGACCCGGCGCTCTCTCCTCGCGGCGGCGGCGCGTTCGGCCGCGGTCGCCGTTCCCGGCGCGCGCTGGCTCGCCGGCCTGGGCGGATCTCCGGCGGAGGGCGTTCCCTCGGAAAGGGTCCTGATCGACGGCTGCGGCGGGCCCGGTGACCCGCAATTGGACGACGACGCCGCGCTCACTCCTCGGGCCATCGCCGACGCCAGGAGCTCCGGCCTGACCGCCGTCAACGTGACGGTGGGTCCGGTCGGCGAGCGATCGAGCCTCGCCGCCTTCGAGGGAATTTTCCGCGACCTCGCGCGGTGGGAGGGGGAGATTGCGGCGCATCCCGATGCCCTGCGCCGCGTCTCCGGTCCGGACGATCTGGAGGCGAACAAAGCATCCGGCCGCGTCGGCCTGATCTTCGGCCTCCAGGACGGCGTGGCGTTCCAGGACGACCTTTCGCGCCTGGACATCCTGCGCCGGTTCGGCGTGCGGATCATCCAGCCGACCTACAACGGCCGCAACCTTTTGGGCGACGGGTGTCTGGAGCCCGACGGCGCGGGCTTATCGCGGGCCGGTCAGGAAGCCGTGCGCCGCATCAACGGCCTCGGCATCCTGGTGGATCTTTCACATTGCGGGCACCGCACGACGCGAGACGCGCTGGCCGCCTCGGCGCGGCCGGTTGCCTTCACTCACACGGGCTGCGCCGCCGTCGCCGAGCATCCTCGCAACAAGACCGATGAGGAGCTCAAGGCCCTGGCCGACAAGGGGGGAGTGGCGGGCATCTACTTCATGCCTTACCTGCGAGTGAGCGGACAGCCCATGGCCGAGGATGTCCTGCGCCACGTCGAGCATGCCGTGCAGGTGGCGGGCGAAGATCACGTCGGAGTCGGCACCGACGGCGCGATCTCCGCGACCGACCTGACCCCGGAGTACCGCGCGCGTTTCCAGGCCGACATCGACCGGCGCCGCAAGGCGGGCATCGGCGCGCCGGGAGAGGTCACGGGGGTCTATCCGTTCGTGCCGGATTTGAACTCTCCGCGGCGGCTGCAGAAACTGGGCGAGCTGCTCCTCGCGCGTGGACATTCCTCCGGCCGCGTGGAGAAGATCCTGGGCGGAAACTTCGCGCGGCTCCTCCGCGAGACCTGGAGAACACCGGCATGAAATCGAATCGGATGACGCTTCTGGCTCTGGCCGTCGCGGGCTGCTCGGTGGTCCTGGCCCAGCCGATCTCGACGCCCACGAGTCAGCCGGCCGCAACGCCCACGCCTGCCGTCGCGGCTCCGCCTCCGCGCCCCTGCCCGGCCGAGACCGCCGACACGCGCGTCTACGCGCTTCTGCTTCGAGGAAACCGGGCCGGCTCGCAGACTTCCTGCCGCTTGCCCGACGGTCGCCGCGAGATTCTCTTCGCCTTCAACGACCGGGGCCGCGGACCGGAGCTCACGACGCTCGCCCGTTTCGACCAGGGCGGCCTCCCGCTCTCGATCGAGACCGACGGGCACGACTACTTCAAAGGACAGGTCCATGAGCGGTTCGCCCGCTCCGGCCAGGAAGCGTCCTGGAACAACAAGGCCGAGGAGGGGCGGGAGACCGTTTCCGGCGACGCCTATTACGTGAGCTTTTCGGGGGCTCCCGAGGATCTGGCGTGGCTGGCGAAAGCATTGACGAAAAGGTCCGGCCGGCGCCTGGCGCTTCTTCCCGCCGGAGAGGCGAGCGACGAGCCGCTGTCGGAGCGGCGCGTCGAGTCGGGCGGAAAGTCTCG
>DATFTF010000109.1:0-3131 GCA_035262245.1 Thermoanaerobaculia bacterium | reverse complement strand
GACGACCGGAATCTCCGCCGCCGATCGCGCGGCGACGGTCCTCGCGGCGATCGATCCGAAGACGAAACCCTCGGATCTCCTGCGTCCGGGGCACATGTTTCCCCTGCGCGCCCAGGTGGGCGGCGTCCTGAAGCGCGCAGGGCAGACCGAGGCGTCCGTGGACCTGGCGCGAATCGCCGGGCTCGACCCTTCCGCGGTCCTCTGCGAGGTCATGAACGAGGACGGCACGATGGCTCGCGTGCCGGACCTGACCGCCTTCTGCCGGCGGCACGGCCTGGTCATGATCACCGTCGCCGATCTCATCCGCCATCGGATGAAGACCGAGCGTCTGGTCGAGCGGATCGCCTCGCCGCATCTGCCGACGGCGTTCGGCGAATTCCGGGTCTACGCCTACAAGAGCGCGCTCACGCACGAGGAGCACCTGGCCCTGGTCCACGGCGAGATCCGGGAAGACGAACCCGTTCTCGTCCGCGTGCACTCCCAATGTCTAACCGGCGACGTCTTCGGCTCGACGCGCTGCGACTGCGGCGCTCAGCTCCATCTGGCGATGGAGAAGATCGCCTCGGAAGGGAAGGGGGTCTTCCTCTACCTTCTCCAGGAAGGACGCGGCATCGGCCTCGTGAACAAGCTCAAGGCCTACGAGCTCCAGGATCAGGGGCACGACACCGTCTCGGCCAACGAGAAGCTCGGCTTCCCGCCCGACATCCGCAACTATGGCGTGGGATGCCAGATCCTGCGCGACCTCGGCGTGCGCAAGATGCGGCTAATGACCAACAACCCTTCCAAATACGTCGCCATCGGGGGCTACGGACTGGAGATCGTCGAGCGCGTGCCTCTGGAGATCGACCCCACCGATCGCTCGCGCAAGTACCTCGAGGCCAAGAAGAACAAGATGGGACACCTGCTCAAGCTGGTCTGACCTTCACTTCTTCGCCACTCGTCACTTCCCGTAGTACCACCGCTCCAGTTTTTCGGGCGAGACGCCCAGGAAGTAGCCGGCAAGCACGCGCCAGTTTCGAAGCACCTGGCGCAGCGCGCCCTGCTCGCGATAGCGCCTCGGAGACGTGATGGTCTTTTCCGGCCGGATCTCGAGCCGGGATACGCGCTTTAAGCGGCGCACGAAGTCGACATCGTCACAAACGGGCAGCGCGCGGATCCCGCCCGCCCTCTCGTACGTGGCGCGGCTGCAGAAGATCCCCTGGTCGCCGAAGGGAAGGGCGAGCCGGCGCGAGCGCAGGTTGGCCCACCACGCGATCCAGCGCATCCGAAGGCCGGCGTCGCGGTAAGCCAGGCTGAAGGCGCCGGAAACGGCGCCGTTGGAGGCGCATCGGGCGATGATCGCCAGCGCGTCGCGGGGCGGCTCGGAATCGGAATGAATGAAGAAGAAGGCGTCTCCCCGCGCTTCCTGCGCGGCCCGGCCCAGGCGCTCGCCTCGCGGTCCCGCTCCGGGCACGATCCGGGCTCCGATCTGCCGGAACGCCCGTGTCGTCTCCTCGTTGCCGCCGCCGTCGGCGATGAGGAGCTCGGCGGCCGGATCGGAGGTGAATCTGCGGAAGCGTTCCACGGCCTCCGGCCCCTCGTTCTTGATGGGAACGATGACCGAGATCATCGGCATCCAGGGGCCATCGATGTCGTCCTCGCCGTAGAGTAGCATCGGCCCGATGCGATTCACGATGCCCGCGGCGGTCCTCGCCGGCGGCGCCTCCCGCCGCATGGGCGTGCCGAAGGCGGCGCTGCCGTATGGCGGCTCGACGCTTCTGGCGCACCAGACCGGCCGTCTCGCGGGCCTCTTCCTAGAGGTCTTCGCCGTCGTGAAGGAGCCTCCGGCCTTCGACGCCGGCCCGGCGCGGATCGTTCTGGACGGAGCCTCCGATTTCGCGGCGATCCACGGGCTGGTGGCCGCGCTCGAGTGCGTCGAGGACCGTGTCTTCGTTCTCGCCGTCGACGTTCCGCTTCTCGCGCCGGCGGTCATCGGCGAGATCCTGCGCCGCGGCGAGATCACCGGGGCGGCCGCGCTCGTGCCGCGATCGGACGACGAGCTGCAGCCCCTGGCTGCGGTCTGGCGCCGAAGGGCGGCCGCGGTGGCGCGCGCACGGATCGCCGAAGGAGACCTGTCGCTGCACGGCCTGGCCGCGGAAGTCGGCATCGAGATTCTGGAGCCGGAGGAGTGGCTGCCCTTCGATCCGTCCGGCAATTCGTTCGCCAACCTCAACACGGCGTCCGACTACGCCGCCGCGCGAGAGCGCGCGTGACAATCTTGAATCTTCAATCTTGAATTTTGAATTTTGAATCTTGAATTAGCTGATGAGCGACGACAAGCCTGAAGGTCCCAAGCGCCCTCGCCGGCCGCGTTCCGCCTCCCCTCGCCGGGGAAGCGTCCTGCACCTGGACGCCCGTGGCCGCGCGCGCATGGTGGACGTCGGCGGGAAAAAGACCACACAGCGACGGGCGGTGGCCCGCGGCCGCGTCCGTCTGAACGCCGCCGCCTTCGACGCGCTCGCCTCCGGCAAGCTCTCCAAGGGCGACGCACTGGCCGTCGCCCGCCTGGCCGGAATTCTCGCCGCGAAGAAAACGGCGGAGATCGTGCCGCTCGCCCACCCGTTAGGCCTGGATGCCGTCTCCGTCGACTGCGAGCTGGTTTCCGGCTCCAGCGAAGTGATCGTGACCGCCACGACCTCCACGGCCGCCCGAACCGGCGTCGAGATGGAGGCTCTGACCGCCGTCGCCGGAGCCTGTCTCGCGCTCTACGACATGGCCAAGGCACTCGACCGATCCATCGAGATTCGCGAGATCGTCCTGCTGGAGAAGACCGGAGGCCGCTCGGGAACCTTCCGGAGGGCGCGATGACGATCCGGGTGGCCCTGGTCACCGTGTCCGACGGCGTTTCGGCCGGGCAGCGCGTCGACCTCGGCGGCTCCGCCTGTGAGCGCGAGCTGTCCGAGGCCGGGCTCGAGTTCACCGTCATCTCGCGCGACGTGCTTCCCGACGAGCGCCGCCAGATCACCGCGTTGATCGAGGCCAAGGCCGACGCGTCCGACGCCGATCTGATCGTGCTGACCGGAGGCACAGGCGTCGCGCCGCGCGACCGCACGCCGGAAGCGGTCCGGGCCGCGGTCGAGTTCGAGATCCCG
>DATFTF010000108.1:0-3984 GCA_035262245.1 Thermoanaerobaculia bacterium | reverse complement strand
CGGCCAGCGCGGGAGGGTTCCCTGCCGGAGGAGCTTCGCCAGAGCCATGACCAGCGCGACACAGGCTCCGGTAATCGCGGCGCAGCGCGTTCCGCCGTCGGCCTGGAGGACGTCGCAGTCGAGCACGACCGTGCGCTCGCCCAGGCCGCGCAAGTCCACGACGCTGCGCAGCGACCGTCCGATCATCCTCTGGATCTCGTGGGTTCGCCCTCCCTGGCGCCCGCTGGCGGCCTCGCGCGCCGAGCGCGTGTGCGTCGCCCGGGGAAGCATCCCGTACTCGGCAGTGACCCATCCGGAGCCCGTTCCCTTCAGAAACGGGGGAACCCGATCTTCGACGGAGGCCGCGCAGAAGACGCGCGTATGACCCACCGCGATCAGAGACGACCCCTCCGCGTGGCGGGAGACGCCGGTCTCGATCGAGACATGCCGCAATTCGCCGGGCTGCCGCCCATCAGGCCGGGGAGTGCTCATGGCGCCACCTCCTGACGAAGATAAAGCAAGGGCCGGGTCAGATCCACGTGTCCGCCGAGGGTCTCGGCCGGCTCGCCGTTGATCAGAATCCCGACGCGGTTGGTGTCGGCGACGTTCTGAAGAATGGTGTCGACCAGGGACGCGATGATCGAGAGCTCCTCATCGGAGCCGAACGAGAGCCCGGCATCGACGGCCAGATCGACGACGACCAGGCCCTGGGGCAGAAGGAACGCATTGCGAAGCTGGATGCGCTGGGGCAGCGACGGCAACAGTCCCTGCCGCTCCGGTCCGCGCTTCAACTCGGCGAAGAGGGCCTTCAGGTAAGCGCCGCCGCCGGGGGGCTTCGGGATGTCGCGCTCCTCGGAATGCAGCTTGCCGTCGGCGGAGCCGAGGAAGAAGAGGGTGATGCGGACGGTCGGTGGAGGTGTGGGCCCGGCCTCGCCGGCGACGGGGGTGGCCGCCTGCGGCGCGGGCGTCACGCGCAGAAACACCCGCGCCCTACGGTGCCCCGCGGGGGAAGTCCCGGCCCGGCTCACGAACAGCAACACGCCGACCGATGCCGCCAGCGCGGCCAAGAGAATCGCGGCGCCGCGCCGGGTCATGGTGCGGGCGTGGGCGTCGGCGCCGCCACTGCTTTGCTGCGGCGCGCAAAGAAGAGGGAGACGGCTTTGGTCACGGCGTCGGCCACCGACTGTTGGAAGGCGGGGGAGCCCAGCTTCTTTTCCTCGTCGGGGTTGGAAATGAACGCTGTTTCCACCAGCACCGCGGGCATCGTCGCTCCCACCAGGACTCGAAAGGGCGCCTGCTTGATTCCCCGGTTCTCGGTTCCCGACAGGGTGTTGAGCTCCTTCTGAATCGCCTCGGCCAGCTCGCTCGATTCCTTCAGGTGCGCGCTCTGGGCGAGGTCCCAGAGGATGAAGTCGAGATCGCGGCGCGCCTCCGCACTCGGGGTGGAGGCGGGCCCGGGCTGGTTCTCCTGGCTGGCGACTTCCTGAGCCAGCCGGTCCGAGGCCTCCAACGACAGATAGTAGGTTTCCGAGCCGTGCGCGCCGGAGACGCGCGAGGAGTTGGCGTGGAGGGAGAGAAAGAGATCGGCCTTCTCGTGGTTGGCGATCGAGTTGCGGTCGTCCAAACCGATTGCGGTGTCGGCATCCCGCGTCAGAACTACGCGACAGGTCAGCGCGCGCGGAAGAGCGGAGGCGAGGCGGCGTGCGATCTGGAGGGTAACGTCCTTCTCGGCCAGCCCACCGGGACCGATGGCGCCTGTCTCCGCGCCTCCGTGACCGGGGTCCACGACGATGGTGAGACCCGGCTGCGGCGCGGCCGGCAGCGGAGCGGCGGGAGGTGCGCCGGCCGGGGCGCGGCCGATCTCCACCACGACCCGGTCCGGGGAAGTCAGGGGATACGAGCGGGCGGCCAGGCCTTTCTCCCGGAATTCGATCGTCGCGGCATCGCCGGAAAATCGGATCGCGGACACGAACGGGTCTTCGAAACGTTTCTCGGTGAACGCGGTCAAGAGCTTGCGTCCCGGCCACCGGATCTGAAAGCCCGTCTCGGTCAGGGTCGGCACGAACTGACCGGCCGACGACTGCTTGAATACGACTTGAGTCGTCGGATCCACGTGCACGACCGCAATCTCGAGTGAGAGCGCCGCCGGACCTTCGGACAGCGTCCAGACCCGCGCGGCCGTGTCGTAGGACCCCGTCGCCCCGACCAGTGGAAAGAGCGCCTTCTCGAAGAAATCCGACGGGGCGTAAAGCTGGCCGCTCACCAGACGCGCGGGCCGCGAGATGGGCAGGATCCTCTGGTCGACGGGGACCTGGGAAGTGCCCGCTCCGACGAAGATCTGGTGCCCGCCGCCGGAGATGGTCAGGACGTTGGTGGCCGGATCGGTCGCCACTTCGAAGCCCAGCGCCCTGGCGATGTCGGCGACACGAAACTCGTTGATGCCGGCAAAGCCGATCGGAGTGCTCGTTCCCCGCCAGACGAGAGTCGCGGTGTCGGACGCGGCAGCGGAAAGGAGTGCGGAGAGAATAAGCCAAAGGGCTGCGGCCAGGCCCGCCAGTTTCGAGAGCAACCAGCGGGCGACGGCGCCCGATGCGTCTCTCGTCCCACGGTCCCGAAGGTTCACAGTCGCTTTTGCCGTCCCGGTCCGTCGTGTGCGCTCCGCGGGAAGCGCGTCGATGCGTTCGAGCTTTGTCGCTAGCACTCGCCGACCGTTATCTCATCTTTTCGCCGGCCCGGAAAGGACGCACACGGATCGTGAAGTCTTGCCGCCAGACCATCCGACGGCCAATTTTGTCAGGCGGGCCGGGTCGAAAGACGAAGGACCGGCGGACAACTGGTGTCATCCTGCACCAAGGTTCGATTGCCGCCCGGCCGTGAATAGATTGAATTATCCTTCGAAGTAGGAGGGGATATTCATGCGCATTTCCGTGTCCCGCTGGGCGCGGTTCTTTCTTGGCGCGGCTGCCCTGTCGCTCGTCAGTCTTCCCGCTCTCGCTCAGTTTCCCGATGACATTCCGGACCATGTCAACCTCCGGATCGGAGGAATCTTCGCCTCGTTTCAGAACGAAGTCGCCGTCAGCAAGGAGGGCGCTTCGGGGGACACCATCAACCTGACCGGAGAGCATCTGACGCCGGACCACAAGAACACGTTCCGCGGCGAGGGCTCCTGGAACTTCCTCGGCCGCAGCTATTTCGACTTCGGTTACGTGGACTTCAAACTGGACGGGTCCCATTCGATCAGCCGGGACTTCGTTTTCAACGGTCTCGTCTACAAGGCCGGCGCGGAGGTCAGCGGGGAATCGCGCAGCCGCTACATCTACGCCGACTACCGGTACGGCATCATCAAGAACCCAAGTGTTCATCTGGGTCTTTCGCTCGGCATCACCTACGCCTCGCTTTCGACGAAGCTGTCCGCCTCGGCCGGCGTCGAGCGGCCGGACGGGACCGTCGTCCAAGGGGGAGCCTCTACGGAGCGCTCGCTCAACGTACCGATCCCTTTGATCGGCCTGGATCTCGAGTTTCGAATCGCCAATCGCCTGACTCTGGGCGGGCGAGCCCGGGCCATCGGGGCCACGGTCGATCCGTATTCCGGGTCGTGGGTCGAATGGGCGGGCAACGTCAACTGGTACATCTCGCAGAATTTCGGTCTGGGCGGCGCCTACGAGTACCAGAAGATCCATTTCAAGAAGGACGAATCGCAGCCCAACGCGTTCCGGTTCGACCAGCGCTACGACGGACCCCGGCTCTATCTCCTCGTGACCTTCTGACGTCCCTGTGGGCAAGCGGGTCACCGCCGCGATTGCGATCCTGATCGGTTGCAGCGCGGCGGCCCGCGCCCAGGTGCCGACTCCGGCACCGACGCCTTCGAGCGCGCCGGGGCCAGGCGTCCAGTTGACGACTGTCAACCCGGCGGATGCTCCCGGCCCTCTGCCCCTCGCCCCGAGCGCCATCGCACCTTCGCCCCCCACCCGGCCGCCCGCGAAGCCGGGTTCCGAGGCGGCCAAA
>DATFTF010000107.1:0-12979 GCA_035262245.1 Thermoanaerobaculia bacterium | reverse complement strand
TGCGATCATGCCTCACTCGATCCCGTGCTTCGAGCGCGCTTCTTTCGCTTTCTTGCCGAAGAGGCCGACGACCTCGACCGGCCCCTGGATGTAGGCCTGACAGGCCAGGCGCACGGGCTTGTCCGTCCAGCGCTTCTTGATCCACCACAGGAACCGCGCGGGCAGCCACCGCGCCCCCAGGAGATTCGCGGGGAAGCGCAGGCGGCCGAGCGAGAGTTTCTCGTGCGTCGTGGGAGGCGAGAGATTCTCCCCGCCGGCCACCGGAATGACCGCGCAGGTCGTGCACTCGCCTTTGCCGCCGCAAACGTGCCAGAGCTTGGCGTCGGCGTCGAGCGCGGCGTCCCAGAGCCGGTATCCCTCCCAGACGTCGATCTCCTGGCCGTTGATCACGCAGCGGACCTTCCGCGGAGTCGGTTTGGGCTCGCTCGACATGGGCGGACATTATAAGAGGCGCCGGCCGCGGACCGCTTGACTAGAATCCTCGGATGTTCAATCTGATTTGGCCCCTGATTCTGGCGGTGTCGGCGCCGCCGCCGGTCCCCTCTCCGTCGCCTCCGGCGTCGTCGGAATCGCCTGCGCATTTCCGTCTCGTGCCGGTCGGCAGGGACGTCTACGCCGCGGTGGCCCGCGCCGGAGACCGGGACGCCGGCGGGAATGCGGGCTTCATCGTCGGCGACGACTCGGTTCTGGTCGTCGACACCTTCATCGCCGCGCCCGCCGCGGAGGAGCTTCTCGCCGAGATCCGAAAGCGGACGCCGCTGCCGGTGCGGTGGGCCGTCAACACGCACTATCACCTCGATCACGTGGGCGGCAACGCCGTGCTCGCCCGCGCCGGAGCGGCGATCGTCGCGCACGAGAACGTTCGCGCGTGGACGCGGACGGAGAACCTCAAGTTCCGGCCGAACCAGAAAGAAGCGATCGAGTCTCTGACGCTTCCCAACTTGACCTACCGCGAGGGACTGACCGTGTGGCTCGGATCGCGCCGGGTCGACGTGCTCTTCCGGGCCGGGCACACCGGCGGCGACTCGATCGTCTCCGTTCCGGACGCCGGCGTCGTCTTTACCGGAGACCTCTTCTGGAATGCGACTCTCCCCAACCTGATCGACGCCGATACCGCTGCCTGGGTGAAGACGCTCGACCGGTTTCTGGAAGAGTTTCCGGCGGCCGCCTTCGTGGCAGGCCACGGCGAGCCCGGCCACGCCTTAAACGTCCGGTTCTTCCGCGACTATCTCTTCGGCCTGCGCCAGAACGTGGAGCGCGCCATCGGGGAGGGCAAGTCCGGCCAGACCCTGGTGGACGCCGTTATGCCCCTGGTGAAGGGACGCTACGGAGCCTGGAGCTGGTTCGACCAGTTCGCGGTCAAGAACATCGAGCAAACCGAGCAGGAGCTGCGGGGCACGAAGAAGAGGCCCACCGCTTCGCCGTGAGGCGCTAGGCGCAGATTTCGCGCGAAGCGGAGGCGACGTGAGATCTGGTGGCCAGCCCCGGTCCGCGGCGCGCGAAGCTCCCAGCTTAGCTCTGGTCTGGAAAATTTGCAGCGCCGGTCGCGCAGCGACCGCCTGCGCTGCCAGCCGTCGCGCGCCGCGGGGAGCCGGAGTGAGCACGGAATCAGGCAAGCCGTCGAGCCCACAGGCGAGTGGCTTGCCGGTGCGCCGGAGGCGCGGATTTCGCGCGGAGCGGAGGCGACGTGAGGTCTGGTGGCCAGCCCCGGTCCGCGGCGCGCGAAGCTCCCGCAGTAACCAAGGGAGGACGTCGCGCGCCGCGGGGAGCCGGAGTGAGCACGGAATCAGGCAAGCCGTCGAGCCCACAGGCGAGTGGCTTGCCGGTGCGCCGGAGGCGCGGATTTCGCGCGGAGCGGAGGCGACGTGAGGCAGAGCGGTCACAATCTATAGATTGTTAGACTTGCCAAGGTTGCTCTCCCATTCCTTCTCCAGGAAGAGCAGCTCGATTCCGTCGGTATGCCCGCCCGGCGCGACCCGGATACGGACCCGCGAGGGGTCGCGCGGGTCGTCGGTGACGACGGTGCGCCCGCCCCGGGAGAGCGCGAAGCTGTAATCGCCAGGCGCGAGGAGCTCGAGACGGAAGCGCCCATCGGTTCCGGTCTCGGCCGGGGCAGACCACGGGATTTCCGCGTGCGGAATCGCGTCGACGCGAAGTCCGGCGACGGGGTTACCGCGCACGTCGACCACGCGGCCTTCGATGAAGGCCTTCGGATTCTTCTTCAACTCCTGCGCGGCCGTCGAAGGCCGGGGCGGCGAGACGCACGCCGCCGCCGACAGGCATGTCGAGATCAGAACCATCCATCGCACGGCTGGATCGTAGTCGAATCTAGATTCCGTATCCCGAATCCCGTGTCCCGAATCTCGTGTCCCGAATCCCGAGTCCCGCGCTGTTGTGCCATCATCCCGGCGGAGGGTCCTTATGGCTGAAACTCCGGCGGCAGAGCCGAAGATTCAACATTTCAGCGTCTCCGGAACCTGGAAAGGCGACGGGATGGGTTGTGGAACACTCACGCTTCCTCAAGGCTCCGTCGTTTTCCCCATCGGGGGCGCGCGGGAGCTGGGCGGCTGCGGCGTGGGAGCCAATCCTGAGGAGATTCTGCTTGCCGCCGTCGCGGCCTGCTTCCTGAACACCTGGGCGATTTTCTTAAAGAAGCTCCAGGTCGATTATCCGACTCCGTCCGTGCGGGTCACGGGCGATCTCGGGCCGGACCCGGCCGGCGGATTCAAGATGCTTTCCGCGACGGTTCACGCCGCCGTTCCGCGCTCTCTCCTGGCGGGAGATCGTGAAAAAGTGGAGAAGACCGTCCGGCTCACCGAGAAGTACTGCATCACGTCGAAGGTCGCGAGAGCCGCGATGTCGCTGCACGTGGTCGTGGAAGAGATGTGAAGAATTTGTGATTTGCGATTTGTGATTGGGGCTTGCGATTCACGGTGACCAACGTACGAGTTCCTATTGAAGATTCGTTTGACCTGCATTCCTTTCTGCCGCGGGATGTTGCGGATGTCGTTGCCGAATATCTGGAAGAGGCGCGACGGCGGGGACTGCGAGAAGTTCGCGTGATCCACGGGAAGGGGACCGGCGCGCGCCGGGCTCAGGTGCGCAAGTTCCTGTCGTCGAGTCCAGTGGTTGCCGACTACTTCGATGCGCCGCCCGACCGTGGAGGTGTGGGCGCCACAATCGTTCTTCTCAAGCCGTAATCACAAATCACAAATCGCAAATCACAAATTGACTCTGAAGTCTCCCTCTCTCTCACCTCGTGCGGCTTCGGCTCGGGCCGGGATGTCGAGCACCGCCCCACAGGGGCACTCCACCTGGAACGGGGTCTCCGACGCACGATCCTTGATCTCGAACTTGCGGCCGTCGTTGGTCTGCCGGTCGTGGCTCCAGCGCCTCACCGATCCGGCCGTGCCCGACGCGGTCTCCATGTAGTTGATGGCGAGCTCGCCGTCGCAGTTGGGGCAGGTCATCCAGTGGTATTTCATGAGTCCCTCAATGGAGATCGGGGGATTTGGCGATCGGGTGATCTGGCGATTTCGGCTGGAAGACGGTATTTCGTCGGACTTCTGAGATGACCCGATTACCCGATGACCCGATCACCCGATTCTTCATCAGTTCGTCTTGTTGTCGATCGTCGTCCGGCGCACGCCCCCGGAGTCCCGCGCCGGGGTGTCCCGGGACCCCCGACGCAGGGGATCGCCTCGCAGCAGCTTGTGCGCCTTCTTGCGCTCGTACATGTGGCGGTCGGCGAGCTCGATGGCCATGTCGAATGGGACACGTGTGGAAAAGGGCGTCACGCCCACCGACGCGGCCAGAAACCTGCGGTAGGCGCGCTGCGACGTGCGGGGCGACTGCTTCACCTCGTCGATCTTGGCGGGCAGCATGTAGAAGCGCTTCTTGGCGACTTCTTCGTCCATGCTCGGAAGAACGACGAGGAACTCGTCTCCTCCCCAGCGGATCAAGTAGTCGTCGCCGCGGATGAGCTTCTTGATCCCCTGCGCCACGGTCCAGATTGCCTTGTCTCCCTCCTCGTGCCCTTCGGTGTCGTTGATCGTCTTGAGTCCATCGACGTCGATCAGGACGATCGATCCTCCAGCAGTCTCCCGCAGGAGCGCCGGGCGGATCTCATCCAGGAAGAAGCGATTGTAGGCGTCGGTCAACGGGTCCATCTGGGCCCGCCGCTTGGATCGCTGCGAATCGTCGATGGCGCGCGCGTGAATCGTGGTCAGCTTGCGCTCGGTGTCCTCCATGGCCCAGATGATGAGGCCGATGCCGAAGAACATCTCCAGAAACAGGTCGTAGAAACCGGTATAGGAGAGGAAGCGATCGGTCTCGTTCTGGTGCATGGCCGCCAGCGAGAAAAAGACGACGTACGTCAGGTGGACGAGCAGCGTGACCAGAGCGAGCGCTCCGGAGAACTGCTTGCCCAGGCCTGCGAAGCGGCTTCGGAAGATCAGGGCGGTGATCACGAACCAGGCGCAGGCCCCGATGCCCATGTGCAGGGCGTAGAAGAGGGGCCCCTTTCCGGCGAAGTACGCAAGGGCGGCGGAGACCGGAATCCCGAGGAGGAGGGCCAGACGCAGCGGCTTGCCCAGGCTGGAGTCGTGTTCCATCTGGTCCGCTGTCACGATGAGGGCGGCGAAGTAGAGGATCTTGAGGAGCTGATAGGGGCCGGTCGCATAGGGCAGGGCCATTTCGCCGCCGATGAAGAGCGCCAGAAGGGCCGAGAAGAGGAAGAGCCAACCCACGCCCGCCGACCGCAGGACTCGGCTGCTGTTGTCGCGCGAGAGGTAGAGAAAGATCAGCGCCAGAAGACCGGCGCCGACTGTCTGGACGATCAGCCCCAAGGAGGAAATCTGCATGGAATGTAAA
Source organism: Thermoanaerobaculia bacterium (assembly GCA_035262245.1). Lineage (GTDB taxonomy): Bacteria > Acidobacteriota > Thermoanaerobaculia > UBA5066 > Gp7-AA6 > DATFTF01. Next base: position 8,107 of record DATFTF010000107.1, on the reverse strand, counting down.
AGATTAACCCGAAACGGCGCCCCGGCGGTCCCTCAATCACCCGATCTCGTTGCGATCACGATGCGATCACCTTGCGATCACCGGGTTTACCGGACATTCATCGCTGTGCCGAGGCGGCGAAACTCCTCCCCTGTCGGGCCAATCCGGCAGGTCTCCAGGCCGCCCGAGCAATCGACCGGCAGACGGGTGAAGGCGTTGGGTCCCCGAAGCCGTAGCGCCGTGCGTGGAGAAGAGCCGTTCTGGGGAACCAGGAGGACGTCGGCTCCGGAGGGAGCCTGCGTCAGATTGACGGCGACTCTTTTCTTGTCGAACGAGACTACGGCCGGCGAGGTCGTCAACAGGCTCACCTGGATCCGGCTACCGACCTTGCTGTCCCAGTCTCCGAGCAATGACTGCGTCGCGAGGGCGTCCTCGGCGCTGGCGAAGACCTCCAGGTGGCCGCCGGCCCGGCGAACGACCGCGTTATAGAGGAGATTCCATTCCGGTCCTTCGCCTTGCGCGGCGATCTCGACCGGCGTGCGGCCGTCGAGCGCGAAGCGAACGCGCATGTTTCCCCTCTCCGCACCCGAGCCCACCGTCCAGAGGAACTCCTGCGCATCGCCTCCGTGCTTAACCTCGGTGACCGGGAGGCGCTTTTTCTCCTTGGGGCCTTCCAGGACGACATCGAAGAGGCCCTCGTCGGGGTCCGTGACGACACGCATCCGCGCCCGGCTTCGGAATCCTGAGAGATCGAAGCACGAGAGGAGCGCCTCGACAAGGCGCTTGGGGTAGAGCGCAACCGGGGAGACGTCGGGAATCGAAAGGCCGGCGATCTCCGAGTGCGAGCGTTTCGCGTCGTACATCAGGTCGAAACCCGCAAAGCGGAAGACCTGAGTTCGATGGAGCTCTCCGCGCGGCGTCGCGCGAACGCTCTCGCGCTCGTAGTAGGCGGGAGCGCCGCTCTCCGGCTGCTTCCAGCGGCCGGTCCACTCCCCGGCGGAGAAGCACTCCGGGAGCCGACCCCGCGTGCCGGTCAGGGGGAGACCTTCCAGTTTTCCGGAGCGCAGACGCCAGAAGGTCCGGCACTCGCGTCCCGCGACCGTCCCCGCGACTTCCAGCACCGAGCCGGCCTCGCCCAGAGGTCCGGCGGCGAGCGAAACCTCCGCCCCCTTTCCCGGCGAGACGGCGTTCGTTCGCGTGACGCGCTTTCCGGAGGCGTCCTCCACCTCCAGTTTGATCTTCGAGCCCGACGCGATGGCCCGCACGGTCTCGCGTTGTCCGTCGCCGTCGAGATCTGCCGTCAGAACGGCAGGTCCGGGCGGGGCCACGGCCGATGCGGCGAGGAGCAGCGCGGCGGAAATGAGCATGAGTGTCACAGACATTTTAGCGTGACCGTCGAGCGGGCGCGCGCCCCGATCTCCGGAGGGACGGTCCATGGGCGCGGGCAACCGTGCTACATTTTCCCCGAGCCGGTCCCTTGCGCGCGTTCGAGAAAGCTCCGCCCGAGATCCAGGACATTCTCGCCAAACCCATCAAGGAGCTCGGGCTCAAGGTGGAGGGCTCTCCGCTCGAGCGCCTCGTCCAGAAGCTGCACCGGGAGCTCGAGCGCAAGGGCATCCGCAAGTTCCGGCCGCTCTGCTACCTGACCGACGAATGGGGCTGTCCTTCGGGGGAGCCGGTCATCGGAATCCCCTTCTATCTCGCCGATCCGAAGCTCGCCCGCCTGGAAAAGGAGATGAACGACCTGGAGGACGAGCGGGAGATCCTCATGTACCTGCGCCACGAGGCCGGTCACGCGTTCAACTACGCCTACGAGCTGTACAAGACGGCGGAGTGGCGCGATCTCTTCGGCCCCTTCCGGCGTCCCTACCGCGACAACTACCGTCCCATCCCGTTCTCGCGGCGCTTCGTCCGGCACATCGCCGGATGGTACGCGCAGAAGCATCCCGATGAGGACTTCGCCGAGACCTTCGCGGTCTGGCTGACGCCCCGGTCGCAGTGGCGCAAGAAATACAAAGGATGGGGAGCGATGGCCAAGCTCCGGTTCGTCGATCGTATGGCGCGCCTTCACCGCGACGTCGAGCCGGTGCGGCCGCAGGGGCGCACCGACATCACCGTCGACGAGATGGACACGACGGTCGCCGATTTCTATCAGGGGATGCTGGCCGAGCGCCGCTCGCCGGAGGAACTCGCTCTGGACACCGATCTCGCCGACATCTTCCCGGCCTCGCGCCGGCGCCGCAAGAACGTTCGGCCGGCGGTGGACCTCGTTCGCGAAAACCGCAAGACGATCGTGGACAAGGTCGCGTATTGGACGGGCGTGCCGCGGCCGCGGATCAGAGATCTGGTGGAGGCGATCTGCAATCGCATCGGCGAGCTCCAGTTCTCCGCCGACACCAAGCGCGAGCGCGAACACTTGACCGAACTCGTCTCCTACACCACGACGCTGGCGATGAACTACCTGACGCGCGGCCGCTTCGTGCAGCCGTAATCGCGCGTTTTGGATTTACAATGGTGTGCAGGAACGCTGATGGTTTGAAAACCTCTGCGCGCCGAGAGACGGTCCCTGGCCGGTTCTTCCGGAGCCGGCGGACGGGCTTCTCCTCCTCATGAGCTCCGCCAGCTACAAGGTCGCGATCCTCTACGACAGCTGGGAGGAGGAGGAACCGGAGCCGACGCCCGAAAAGCCGGCCGGCCGCAAGCGACGACGCAAGAAGAAGGAGAAGCCGGACCGCGAGGAGATCTTCGAGGCGCTGGCCAAGCTCGGCTACGACCCCGCCTACCACGTGCTCGACGGCCGGCCACAGTCGCTCGCGGCAGTCCCCCGCCTGGAGGCGGATCTCCTTTTGAACCTGACCGAGTCCTACGCGGGCGACGACACCAAGGACATGAACATCGCCGCGTACCTCGACCTCTCCGGCGTTTCCTATACCGGCGCCGGACCGCACGCCCTCTATCTCGCGCAGGACAAGGCGCTGGCCAAGAAGATCTTCGCCTTCCACGCCATCCGCACGCCGTACTTCGCCACGTCCTACCGCGGCAAGCTCGACCACTCCCACGACATCTCCTTCCCGCTGATCGTCAAGCCCACCTCGGAAGACGGCTCGATCGGTATCGACGCGAGCTCGGTGGTCGGGAGCGTCAAGGAGCTGATGGAGAAGATCCACTACATCCACGAGGAATTCGATTCGCCGGCTTTGATCGAGGAGTACATCGAAGGGCGTGAGATGTACGCCGCGATCCTCGGCAACGAGAGCCCGGAGGCGCTGCCGTTAGTCGAGCTCGATCTCTCCAAGCTTCCCGAGGGAACGCCCCGCATCGCGGGCAAGGAAGTGAAGTGGGAGAAGGAGACCGAGGCCTACAAGGTGACCAAATCGGCGCCGGCCGAGGATCTGGACGAAGAGACGACAAAGCGGCTGGCCGACACGGCGATCGCCGCCTACCAGGCCTTGAAGCTGCGCGACTATGGCCGCATCGACATGCGCCTGACGGAGAAGGGCGACGTGTACGTCATCGAGGCGAATCCGAATCCCTGGCTCTCCTCGAGCGCGGAGTTCGTCATGGCCGCCCGCAAGGCCGGACGCAGCTACTCGCAGCTGGTGGGCGAGATCGTGGAGCTGGCGCGGGCACGGTACGCGCCGGGCTGAGGCGAGACCCTAGGGCCTGGCCAACGCCGGGAGCGCCGGGAACGCCGAGAACGCCGGGAAGTAAGGTATGAAGTACGAACTGAAGACGCGCTGACAGGCGCTCTTCACTTCCTACTTCCCACTTTACTTCCAACTTCCCGCTGCGTTCCCGTTGCGTTCCCGGCGTTGCGCCCGCGGTCGCATAGAATTCGCTCCATGAGAAAAAGCGCCTGGATCACCGCGCTCGTGTTCACCCTCGTCTGCGACCTCGCCGCGGCCGCGGAAGTGGCCGGCGTCAAGTTGCCGGATACCGCCACCGTCGAGGGCAAGACGGTGACGTTGAACGGCGCGGGGCTTCGCAAGAAGATGGTCTTCAAGGTCTACGTCGCCGGGTTGTATCTGGAGACGCCGTCGAAGGATGCCGCGGCCATCGTTTCCGCGGACCAGATCAAGATCATGCGTCTCTCGATCCTCCGGAGCCTCGATGCGAAGAAGATCACCGAGGCCATCGAAGAGGGTTTCGAAAAAAACTCCAAGTCCCAGATGGCTGCGTTGAAGCCCCGCCTCGACCGGTTCAACGCGATGTTTCCCAACGTGCAGGAGGGTGACGAGATCGTCATGACCTACGTGCCCGGGAAGGGAACGGCGGTGTCCGCGAAGGGCGCGGACAAAGGAACGATCGAAGGCAAGGACTTCGCCGACGCGCTCTTTTCCGTGTGGCTGGGGCCCAACCCGGTGCAGGAGGACTTGAGGGCGAAGCTCCTGGGAAATCCCTAGCTGTCAGCTCTCAGTCGTCGGCTCTCAGCCATCCGTGCCCAGCTCGGGCTTCATCCTTCCAAAGAGCCGCCTCTGGAAGCGGTCGATCGAGGTGCCCATGAACATCAGGCTGGTCCAGATCTTTCGGGCCAGCGGGACACGCTCCACCCCTCCCGCCAGCACAGTGGTGACCGCCTTGCGGATTGACTCGGGCGGGTTCTCGGTACAGAAGGCCTCGAAGAAGACCGGGTCGTAGAAGCCATAGACGAAGCGCCGGAACCGCGCGACGAGGCGCTGCGACTCCTTCTCGTAGCGCGCCAGGTCACGCTTGTCCACGCGGCCGTGGCTGGCGAGCGCCGCGTCGATCGCCTCGCCCGCCTTCAACCCCATGGCCATGGCCAGGAAGACGCCGGTCGAGAAGACGGGATCCAGGAACGTCGCGGCATCCCCTACGAGAACGAAGCCGTCTCCGCGCACCCGCGCCGACGAAGACGAGTAATCGGAGATGGCGTGGACCTTGGAAATTCGTCGCCCGCCGGCTAGAAGCTCGGGCATGCGCTTGGACCGTGCGATGAGCCAGTCGAAGCGGCCTTCCAGGTCGGAGGAGGCCGACTGACGCGCCACGGCCGGATCGAAGACCGCGCCGACGGAAGCGGTGCCGTCGGAGAAGGGAATGATCCAGTACCAGACGCCGTCGTCGATGGGCAGGAGAATGTCCCCGGCCTGCTTGCCGGGCGGCCGCGCCACGGCTTCGTAGTGAGCGAAGAGCGCGGCGCGCTTCAAACGCGAATCGAATTTTCGGGTTCCCAGACGCCGCGAGAGGAAGGCGTCCTGCCCCGAGGCGTCGACCACCACGCGGGCCCGAACCTCTTCCGGGCCGCCCGAGGCCGGGCGCACCCGCAGCCCCACCGCGCGTGAGCCCTCAAAGAGAACGTCCTCGACCGGCGTCTCCTCGCGGATCTCGGCGCCGCAGGAGGCGGAGTGCTCGAGAAGGATCTGGTCGAACTCCGCGCGCTTGACCTGGTAGGCCATGGGGTGGCGGTCGTTCTCCGCATCCCAGAACTCGACCGGGCGGACGCCGCCGGTGATGTCATTCCAGAAGTAGGCGCCGTACTTTTCCTGAAAGCCGTGCCGCCGGATTTTCTCGCCCACTCCGAGCCTTTCCCAGATCGGAAGGCTGTAGGGGAGCATCGACTCGCCGACGTGAAACCGGGGGAACTTCTCGCGCTCGAAGAGAATCACCCGCCGGCCGGCCCGCGCCAGCACCGTGGCGACGGTCGATCCTCCTGGACCGCCGCCGATGACGGCGGCATCATAGAATTCCGGCATGACGGCGGCCATTCTAGCCGCAGAAGCTGAGAGCTGAGAGCTGACCGAGGAGGGCTCCGGCGCTCCGGCGATCGAGTTTCGCGGCGTCCACAAGAGTTTCGCCGGGCGCGCAGCGCTCGACGGACTGACGCTCGCCGTCGGCCCTGGGGAGACGGTGGCTCTGGTGGGCCCTTCGGGGTGCGGCAAGACGACCGCCCTGAGGCTGGTCAACCGGCTGCTCGAGGCCGACGCCGGATCCGTTCGCGTCTTCGGCCGCGACGTCCGCGAGGAAGATCCCGTCGGACTGCGGCGCCGGATCGGCTATGTCATCCAGGAAGGCGGGCTGTTCCCGCACTGGAGCGTCGCTAACAATATAGAAATTGTACCCCGCCTGCTGGGCTGGACGCCGCAACGCCGGCGGGCGCGGAGCGAAGAGCTCCTGGCGATGGTGAACCTTCCTTACGGCGAGTTCGCAGGCCGCTCTCCGCGGGAGTTGTCGGGCGGGCAGCGGCAGCGGGTGGGCGTCGCCCGAGCCCTGGCCGGCGATCCCTCGCTCGTTCTGATGGACGAGCCGTTCGGGGCCCTGGACCCGATCGCGCGGCGGGCCCTTCAGCGCGAATTTTCGGGTTGGAAGAGCCGCATCGGGAAGGCCGTGCTTCTGGTCACCCACGACCTCGAGGAGGCCTTTCGCCTCGCGGATCGCGTGGCGGTGATGCAGGCCGGCCGGATCCGCCAGGTCGGCGCCCGCTCGGAGATTCTCGACCGTCCGGCAGACGACTTCGTGCGGGAGTTCACCGCAGGAAATCTCGATCCCGGCGAGCGGCCTTCGGGCCGCGGAAACCCCCGGCCGGCGTGAACTACTTCTGGGAGCGCCGCGGCGAGATCCTCGCCTGCACCGGCCAGCACCTCGTCCTGGTGGCCGTCTCCACCGCGGTCGCCGTGGCCGTCGGCCTGCCTCTGGGGATCTGGCTGACGCGGCATCCCCGGCTGGCTCGCCCCGTGCTCGGCCTGGCCGGAGTGGTGCAGACCATTCCGAGCCTCGCCCTCTTCGGTTTCCTGATTCCCCTTCCGCTTCTGGGAGGCATCGGGGCCCGAACGGCGATCGTGGCCCTGATCGTCTACGCGCTGCTTCCGATCCTGCGCAACACGCACGCCGGGATTCTCTCGGTGGACCCCGCGGTCGTGGAGGCGGCCACCGGTCTCGGTCTTACCGACTTCCAGCGTCTGCGCTGGGTCGAGCTTCCGCTGGCCATGCCGGTCGTGCTGGCCGGCGTGCGCATCGCGACGGTGATCGCGATCGGGCTCGCCACCATCGCCGCCGCGATCGGCGCCGGCGGGCTGGGGGTGTTGATCTATCGCGGCATCGCGATCGTCGACAATCGCTTGATCTTCGCCGGAGCGGTGCCCGCCGCCATTCTGGCCCTGGCCGCCGACGGCCTGCTGGGATGGTTGGGGCGCCGGTGGCCCGGCGGCCGGGCGGCCGAGGGACGGGCGCCGGCGTGAGGCGGACGGCCTCCGCAATTCTGCTGCTGCTCGCCGCGCTTTCGGGATGCCGCGGGCGGGGCGGCGCTCTGCGCGTCGGCTCGAAAAACTTTTCCGAGAGCGTTCTGCTGGGAGAGATCGCGGCGCAGGCGCTCGAGGCCGCCGGAGAGCGCGTCGACCGGCGTCTCAATCTGGGCGGCAGCTTCGTTTGTCATCGCGCGATGACGCAGGGAGATCTCGACGTCTATCCCGAGTACACCGGTACGGCGTACACGGCGATCCTGGGCAGGAAACCGATCTCCGATCCGGCGTCCGTCCGGGAGGAGGTCTCCCGGGAGTACGCTTCGCGCTGGGACCTGATCTGGTCCGCGCCGCTCGGATTCGAGAACACCTTCGCGCTGGTCATGCGCCGGGAGGAGGCGGGCCGACTCGCGATCCGAACGATCTCCGATCTCGCGGGTCATCCGGAGCTGCGGCTCGGTTTTGGCTACGAGTTCGTGGAGCGGGAAGACGGCTACAAGGGGCTCGCGCGAACCTACGGCCTGCATTTCCGCCAGGCTCCCGCGGAGATGGATCTGGGCCTGCTCTATCCGGCGCTGTCCGCCGGAAAGGTCGATGTCGCCGCCGGCAACTCGACGGACGGACTGATCTCCGCGATCGGCGGCGTCGTTCTCGAAGACGACCGCCGCTATTTCCCGCCTTACGAGGCCGCCTATGTCGCGCGCGGCCCGATCTGGCGAGACCGCGCCGGCGCGCGTCGAGCGCTCGGCAGACTGGCCGGGAGGATGAGCGCCGAGGTCATGCGGCAGTTGAACGCCCAGGTGGACCGCGACAAAAGGAACCCCGTGGATGTCGCGCGGGCGTTCCTGGCCGGGCTTTAGGCCGTGGCCTGCGCTCCGCTTCAGGATCTGCGCCATGGGCGCACCGGACCGCGGCTCGCCCGGATGCGGGCTCGA
>DATFTF010000106.1:0-6576 GCA_035262245.1 Thermoanaerobaculia bacterium | reverse complement strand
CCTGGCCCTGTCCGAAGAGCTCGCGGAATGTATGAACCGTCATCCCGACAGAGCGGGCGGGACGACTCATGCGCGGGAGCTGGCCGTTGTGGTCGACGTCGAGCGCGCCCGCTTCGGCGCCTGGTACGAAATGTTCCCGCGCTCCGCGGCGGGCGCGCCCGGGCGCATCGGCTCGTTCCGCGATTGCGAGCGCCTTCTCCCCTACGTCGCTTCGATGGGATTCGACGTGCTCTACTTTCCGCCCATCCATCCGATCGGCCTCCTTCACCGCAAGGGGAAGAACAATGCGGTCCAGGCCACTCCCGCCGATCCCGGAAGCCCGTGGGCCGTGGGAGGGCCGGAGGGGGGACACAAGGCCGTCCACCCTGATCTGGGCACTCTCGAGGACTTCCGGCGTCTTCTCCAACGCGCGCGGGAGCGAAACCTGGAGATCGCTCTGGATCTGGCCTTTCAGTGCACCCCCGACCATCCCTACGTGGGCGAGCACCCGGACTGGTTTCGCAGGCGCCCGGATGGATCGATCCAGTATGCGGAGAATCCTCCCAAGAAATACGAGGACATCTATCCGCTCGACTTCGAGACGGCCGACTGGCGGGGACTGTGGGAAGAGCTGCGCAGCGTCGTCGCCTTCTGGATCGAGCAGGGCGTTCGGATCTTTCGGGTCGACAACCCACACACCAAGCCGCTCGCCTTCTGGGAGTGGCTCATCACGGACGTCAAGCACAGCCATCCGGAGACGATCTTCCTCGCCGAGGCGTTCACGCGGCCCCGGATGATGTACCGGCTGGCCAAGGCGGGATTTACCCAGTCCTACACGTATTTCGCCTGGCGGCGTACGCCCGGCGAGATCGCGGACTACTTCCGGGAGCTGACCAGCGCTCCGGTCTGCGAGTACTTCCGGCCCAACCTGTGGCCCAACACGCCGGACATCCTGACCGAGGAGCTCCAGTTGGGCGGACGGCCCGTCTTCCTCGCGCGCCTGATCCTCGCCGCGACGCTCGGTCCGAGCTACGGAGTGTACGGTCCGGCCTTCGAGACCTACGAGGGCCGCGCCCGGGAGCCGGGCAGTGAGGAGTACCTCGACTCGGAGAAATACGAGGTTCGGTACTGGGATCGGGGACGCGTCGACAGCCTGCGCGAAACGATCGCGCGCGTCAATCGGATCCGGCGGGAGAATCCCGCCTTCCAGATCCACGGACATCTCTCCTTTCACCCGACGGACAATCCGCAGCTTCTGTGCTTCAGCAAACGCACCGAAGACCACCGCAACGTGGTCGTCGTCTGCGTCAGCGTCGACCCCCACCACCGTCAGTCCGGCTGGATGGATCTGGATCTGGATGAGCTCAATCTGCCTGCCGCGGAGTCCTTCCAGGTCCACGAGCTCCTCACCGACGCGCGCTACCTCTGGCACGGGCGCCGCAATTACGTCGACCTCGACCCGCGCGTCGTTCCGGCGCACATCTTCCGCGTCCGGCGCCGCCTGCGAACGGAGCGCGATTTCGATTACTACCTGTGAAGCGCCCGCAGAAGATCCCCCGACCGATCCGCCCGGAGAGCGCGCTCGACGCCGACCCTCTGTGGTATCGCGACGCCATCCTGTACGAGACGCACGTCCGGGCGTTCTTTGACAGCAACGGCGACGGGATCGGCGACTTTCCCGGCCTGACCGAAAAGCTCGACTACCTTCGGGACCTCGGGGTCACCGCGATCTGGCTGCTACCCCACTATCCCTCGCCGCTCAAGGACGACGGATACGACATCGCCGACTACACCGCCGTGCATCCCGCCTACGGCACCCTCGCCGACTTTCGCCTCTTCCTTCGTGAGGCTCACCGCCGCGGCCTGCGCGTGATCACCGAGCTGGTCTTAAACCACACCTCGGACCAGCACCCCTGGTTCCAGCGCGCCCGCCGGTCCCCCGCCGGATCCGCGCACCGGAACTACTATGTCTGGAGCGAGACGCCCGCGAAGTACGCCGACGCCCGAATCATCTTCAAGGACTTCGAGCCTTCCAACTGGTCATGGGATCCGATCGCCGGCGCCTATTACTGGCACCGCTTCTATTCCCACCAGCCGGACTTGAACTTCCAGAGCCCGGACGTGCACCGGGAGCTCTTTCGGGCCCTCGACTTCTGGCTGAAGCTGGGCGTCGACGGGATGCGCCTGGACGCCATTCCCTATCTCTACGAGGGGGAAGGGACGACCTGCGAGAATCTGCCCGACACCCACCGCTTCTTGAAGACACTTCGCCGGCACGTCGACCGGCATTATCCGGGCCGCATGTTTCTGGCCGAAGCCAACCAGTGGCCGGAGGACGCCGCGGCCTACTTCGGAGAGGGGGACGAGTGCCACGTTGCATTCCACTTTCCCCTGATGCCGCGCATGTTCATGGCCCTGCGCATGGAAGACCGTTTCCCCATCGTGGACATCCTCAAGCAGACCCCGCCGATTCCGGACAACGCCCAGTGGGCGCTCTTTCTGCGCAACCACGACGAGCTGACCCTGGAGATGGTCACCGACGAAGAGCGCGACTACATGTACCGGGTCTACGGCGAGGACCGGCAGATGCGAATCAATCTCGGCATCCGCCGCCGTCTGGCGCCTCTCCTGGAAAACGATCGCCGAAAGTCGGAGCTGCTGCACGGGCTCCTTCTCTCCCTTCCGGGGACGCCCGTCCTTTACTACGGCGATGAGATCGGGATGGGCGACAACATCTATCTGGGAGATCGCAACGGCGTGCGCACCCCCATGCAGTGGAGCGCCGACCGCAACGCGGGATTCTCGCGCGCCTCGGCGCAGAGACTCTACCTTCCGATCGTCACCGACACGGAGTATCACTTCCAGGCGGTCAACGTGGAGGTGGAGCAGAAGAACTTGAGCTCTCCGCTCTGGTGGACCAAGCGGATCCTGGCGCTGCGCAAGAGCTCGCGGGTCTTCGGACGGGGGACGCTGGAGTTTCTTCACCCCGAGAACCGGAAGATTCTGGCTTTCACACGGAGCTTCGGCGAAGAGACCCTTCTCGTCGTGGCCAACCTCTCGCGGTTTACGCAGCACACCGCGCTCGACCTCGCCGCCTATGCCGGCCGCGTGCCGATCGAGATGTTCGGCCATACCGAGTTTCCGGCCGTCGCGGCGGCTCCGTATGTCCTGACTCTGGGGCCGCACCATTTCATCTGGTTCAGCCTGGAGAAGCCCGCCGCCGCCGCAGTCCGGGACGCGTCGGCAGAGCGGGAAATTCCGATCGTTGCCGTCTCCGGCTCGCGCGACGACCTGTTCGTCGGCTCGGCGCGCGCGTCGCTGGAATACGCGCTTCCCGAGTATCTCCGCCCGCGGAGGTGGTTCGCGGGAAAGGCCCGGCGCATCAAGAGGGCCGAGTTCACCGAGATCGTCCCGATCGGCGCCGAGTCCGGCGGCGCCTGGTGGGCGTTCCTTCGGGTCCTCTACGTGGAAGGGGACCCTCAGAGCTACCTGCTGCCCTTGTCGTTGCTGACGGGAGAGGCGGCTGCGGCCGTCCTGCGCGACGCTCCGCGCGCCGTCCTGGCCCGAGTTTGCCGCTCCGGCGAGGGCGCCGACGGTGATCGGGAAGCGCTCCTCGTCGATGCGCTCTTCGATCCGGTCTTTGCGGGATCCCTGCTCGACGCCTTTTCGCGGCGACGCCGCTGGAAAACGACGGACGGTGAGATCGTCGCGTCCCGAACCCGCGCTCTCCGGTCCCAGCGCTCCGACGCGTCCCTGACCCCTGTTCCTCTCAAGGGAGAGCAGAGCAACTCGTCGGTCATCTACGGAGATCGCTGGATCGCCAAGCTCGTCCGGCGTCCGGAGCCGGGCCTCAATCCCGACGCCGAGATCGGCCGGTTCCTGACGGAACAGGCGAAGTTTCCGCATGTGCCGCCCTTCGCCGGCTCGATCGAGCTCCAGCCGTCCGGAGGCGAGCCGACGACCCTGGCCCTCCTCCACGGTTTCGTGCGGAACCACGGAGACGCGTGGCGCTACACGCTGGATGCGCTGGGGCGATACTTCGAGCGGATGCTCGGCAGGCGCGCGGAGCTTGGCGAGCTCCCGATTCCCGAGGGATTTCTTCTGACCCAGGCCGGCGCGGATCCTCCTGCGGACGTGCGCGAGGCCATCGGCACCTATCTGCCCTCGGCGGAGCTTCTCGGAACCAGAACCGGCGAGCTCCATCTGGCGCTGGCGTCGGACGCCGAAGATCCGAACTTCGCCCCCGAGCCGTTCTCCATGCTCACCCAGCGCTCCTCGTACCAGTCGCGGCACACGCTCGTGGAGCGGACGCTCGAGCTGCTTCGCGGCAAAGTGTCGAGCCTGCCGCCCTCGGCCCGGGACGCGGCTCGCGAGGTCCTGGCCTCCGAGGCCGCGATCCGTGCACGGATGCGGTCATTCCTGTCGGGCAAGATTGACGGCCAGCGAATCCGCATCCACGGGGACTACCATCTCGGCCAGGTCCTCTTCACCGGGAAGGACTTCGTGGTGATCGACTTCGAAGGCGAGCCCGCCAGGGTGCTCTCGACCCGCCGTCTCAAGCGGTCGCCGATGGTCGACGTGGCCGGGATGCTCCGCTCTTTCGACTACGCCGCGAACGCGGTGCTCATGGGCCACACGGAATCCGCGCGGATACGGCCGGAGGATCGCGAGACGCTCCGTCCCTGGGCCCTCTTCTGGACCCGGTGGGTCTCCGCGGCGTTTCTGCGTTCTTACCTGGAAACGGCGCTCCGGGGCTCCTTTCTCCCTCGGGCTCCGGGGCAGCTGGCGGTCTTGATCGAGGTCGACTTGCTGGAGAAGGCAATCTATGAGATCGGTTACGAGCTCCAGAACCGTCCGGACTGGGTGGCCGTCCCGCTGGCCGGGCTCCTGGAGATCCTCGCGCACGGCCGGTCCGGCCCGGAAGGAGAGAAAGCATGAGCGAAGGCAAGCCCGCCGGACGCAAGCCGGCCTCGCGCCGAGGCCGGTCTTCCCCCGCTCGCGAGGATCCCGCTCGCCGGGCTCCCGCACGCGAGGTTTCCGTCGCCGGCGGCTCTTCGGAGGCTCCGCCGGTGACGAGCCTTCTCACCGACCAGGATCTCTATCTCTTCAACGAGGGAAGCCACCTGCGTCTCTACGACAGGCTCGGCTCGCATCCGATGACGCGGGACGGCGTCGCCGGCCGCTACTTCGCCGTCTGGGCGCCCAACGCGAGGTATGTCAGCGTCATCGGAGACTTCAACGGCTGGAGCAAGGAGGCGCATCTGCTGGCGCCGCGCGGCCAGTCCGGAATCTGGGAAGGCTTCGTCGGCGGCGTCGCCTCGGGCGTCGGCTACAAGTATTTCGTGGCCTCGCAGCAGCGCGGATACTCGGCGGACAAGACCGACCCGTTCGCCTTCCGCGCGGAGGTCGCGCCGCGGACGGCCTCGATCGCCTGGGATCTGGATTACGCCTGGAAGGACGGCGCGTGGATGGAGGCGCGTTCCTCGCGCCAGGCCCGATCGGAGGCGATGTCGATCTACGAGGTGCACCTGGGCTCCTGGCGCCGTCCCGCCGGGCAGGACCGCTTCTACTCTTTTCGCGAGATCGCCGAGCCGCTCGCCGACTACGCCTTGCAGATGGGGTTCACCCACGTCGAGCTCCTGCCGGTGATGGAGCATCCCTTCTACGGTTCGTGGGGCTACCAGACGACCGGCTACTTCGCGCCGAGCTCCCGCTATGGCACGCCGCAGGACCTGATGTTCCTGGTGGACCACCTGCACCAGAAGGGGATCGGCGTGATCCTCGACTGGGTTCCCTCGCATTTCCCGTCCGACGAGCACGGCATCGGCTTCTTCGACGGCACGCACCTCTTCGAGCATGCGGATCCTCGGCAGGGATTTCATCCCGACTGGAAAAGCTTCATCTTCAACTACGGCCGCCCCGAGGTGCGCAGCTTTCTTCTCTCCTCGGCCGTCTATTGGCTCGACCGGTATCACGCCGATGGTTTGCGCGTGGACGCCGTCGCCTCCATGCTGCACCTGGACTATTCGCGCAAGGCCGGAGAATGGATTCCCAACGCCTACGGCGGCCGCGAGAATATCGACGCCATTGCGTTCCTGCGGCGCTTGAACGAGGAGGTCTACCGCGCCTTTCCGGGCGTCCAGACGATCGCCGAAGAGTCGACCTCCTGGGCCATGGTGTCGCGTCCGACGTACGTCGGCGGGCTGGGCTTCGGGTTCAAGTGGGACATGGGGTGGATGAACGACACCCTCTCCTACATGTCCGCCGATCCGATCTACCGCAAGTTCGAGCACCGCAAGCTGACGTTCCGGATGCTCTACGCGTGGTCGGAGAATTTTCTGCTGCCGCTTTCGCACGACGAAGTGGTGCACGGAAAGCGCTCGCTCGCCGGGAAGATGCCCGGCGACGACTGGCAGAAGCTCGCCAATCTGCGTTTGCTTCTCGCCTACCAGATCGGGCAACCCGGCAAGAAGCTCCTCTTCATGGGGGGCGAGCTCGGACAATGGCGCGAGTGGTCGCACGACCGCGAGCTCGACTGGGAGCTTCTGGGCAATCCCGCCCACCGCGGGATCCAGAAATGGACCGAGGACTTGAACC
>DATFTF010000105.1:0-3809 GCA_035262245.1 Thermoanaerobaculia bacterium | reverse complement strand
GAACGCATCTCGTCAACGCCTTGCTGCGCCGACGCCACGACGTCGCCGTCCTGGCCCGAGACGGTCGAGCGACGCGCAATCGGTACAACCAGAAGATCGAAACGGTCGAGGGCAATGTTCTCGACCCCGCCTCGCTCGCGGCGGCCTGCTCCGAGCGCGACGCGGTGATTCACCTCGTCGCCATCATTCACGAGACGAAGGGCCAGACCTTCGAGCAGATCCATCACCAGGCGGTGGAAAACGTGGTGAAGGCTATGAGCTCGGCCGGGGTGCGGCGCCTCCTTCACATGAGCGCCATGGGCGTGGCCCCGGACGCTCCCTCTCTCTACGCCCGAACCAAGGCCGCGGGCGAGCGCGCCGTGCGCTCCTCGGGTCTGGCCTGGACGATCTTCCGTCCCTCGATCATCTTCGGCCCCGGAGACGGATTCTTCTCTCTCCTGGCCGGGGTCGTGCGCGCGAACCCCGGATTCATCCCGATCATCGGACCGGGCACCACTCGCTTTCAGCCGGTCTCGGTCTACGACGTGGCGCGCGTCTACACCGAAGCCCTCGAGAAGCCGGAGACCTCCGAGAGCGCGTTCGACGTCGGAGGCCCGGAGGTCTTCACGTTGAATGAGCTCTATCGCGAAGTCGCCATCGCCGTGGGGAAGCCGCGCAAGTCCGTGATCCATCTGCCGATGTGGTGGGGGAGGATCGTGGCCGGAGGCTTCGAGTGGATGGCCGGTCGGGGGTGGCTCCCGAGCCCTCCGCTGACCCGCGACCAGTTGAAGAGCCTCTCCCGCGACAACGTCGCGGACACCGCGGAGACTCTCGGCGTCTTCGGCGGCGAGTGGAGGAAGCTCCGCCCCGGCCTGCGCGAGTACTTGCACGGCGCGATGAAGCACGACCCCCGCTTCGGGCAAGGCCACGAGGTCGACCTCGAGCCGGTCAAGGTCCTACGTCTTCAGTAATCTGCGCCCCTCACAATCTATATATTGTGGCCCTCCAAGTCTTGCGGCTCTCGTTGTGAGGCGAGAGGGCCTTGGTCCGCGGCGTGCGTAGTCACCCGAAGTAACCGAGGGTGGAGGTGCGCGCCGCGCGAGCAATAGCGGAGCGGCGAACGAGGCGGACGGCGCTATTGCGACGGTGCCTTCTTGAGCCGGATGGTGCCGGAGGTGGTGCGGACCGAGATCCGGGGCCCTCCGCCGTTGATCGCCCCCGAGGCCCGTGCGGAGTCGCTGCGCCGCACGACGGCGATCTCCGGAAAGTCCGAACGGATGGAAGTCTCCTCGGGGTCGCTGCTGTCGGTCACGTCGAGCTCGACGTCGGCATGGACATCGCCCGGCAGCGTCAGGGTCACGTCGCCGCCGGCGTTGCGGATCGTCACGCCGCCCCGAGGCTCCCGCGACAGCACCGCGATGCGCATGGAGCCGCCGCTGCTCTCCGCCTGGACGGCTCCGAGTACCGCGGGCAGGATGATGTCGCCCCCGCCGGTGCGAATCTGCGCCGATCCTCCAATGCGCTCGACGCGCACGTCGCCGCCGGAGGTCTCGATGGAGGCCGATCCCGAGACCGGGCCGACGCGGACGTCTCCGGCCAGGGTCAGGGCCTTCAAGTCTCCATGGACCGCGCCGGTCGTGATGTCGCCTCCATAAGTCTTCAGCTCCGCGCCCGCTCCGACCGACCCCAGGTGGATCTCGCCGGCGTGCGTGAGGATCTTCGCCCGGCCGCTGACGTTTCCGATCCTGTAGGTCCCTCCGCGGCTGGTGGCCAGGAAATCGCCGGCCACGTCTCCGCGAACGACGTCTTCCTCGTCGCCGGGCTCGACGTGCACGACCGTCTTGGGAACCATGACTTTCGGCATCCGGACATCGACCCTGGGGATCTCGGCGTGGGGCAGCACCATGGAGAAGGAATGCCGCGGCGAGACGAGAACCTTGGCGTCGCTTTCGCGTGTGCCGCTGGCCAGAACCGTGATGGATCCGTTCAGCGTAGAGATGTGAACGGCCGCCCCTCCCTGACCGATGGCTCCCGTGTAGCTGCCTCCCGGCAAGAGACGAAGGTGGCGGACCTCGCGATTGGCCTGTCGGACCGACTGCTGGATCTCGACATCCAGCTGCCGCATCGATTGTTCGAGCTCCTTCTCCAGGTCATGCAGGTCGACGACGACGTCTTCGTCCTCTCCGTCTCTCTCGATGACCTCGGCGCGGGGGGCCGGCGCCTTGCGGGGCGCGGGGGGAGCAGGGGGCGCCGGAGGGGCGGGAGCGACCACTATTTCGTCCCCGCTCTCGGTCCGGGGCGGCAAGGCAAAAGTGGACGCGATCACTCCGTTCATCGAGGACGCCGAGAGCTGGAAGCGGGCGTCCCTGGGAAGCGTGGCCAGGACGGCCCCGTTGACCGTCTTCAGATCGAGCGCGGCCGTGCCGGGCAGAACCTCTGCCCCGACATCGATCTTGCCGTTGACGCTGTGGGCGGTGATTGAACGGCGCACGCCGCGCGCCAGGACGCCTCCGTTGACCGTTTGAAGGTCCAGGTCGCCCTCGAGGTCCCTGGTCCGCACGTCTCCGTTGACGGTGTGCAGGTTGACGCGCACGCCGGGAGGGACCGTGAGGTCGTACGCGACCGTGATCTTGCAGTCCTCGCAGCCGAACTCGCCCCGGCCGTGCGAGTGGGTATGCCGCCCGCCCTGGGCGCGCAGCGGCCACAGGGTCTCGAGCCTGTACTCCGAACCTTCCCGCTCCTGCTTCACCTGGGTTTCGCCGAGGAGCTCCCGGGCGCGCGCGCTGGTCGCCGCCGTCACCGTGACGGTCACGGTCGCCGAGAACTCCTGCCCGGAATGCGCCGTGATGTCCCCGGACACGTTGCTGATTCGAAGCGCCGAACCGGCGGGCAGCGTCGCCGAGAAGTTGTCCGTCCGCGTGGCCGTCTCCGCCCGCGCTGCGGCGGCCAGGAGCATGAGGAGGATCCCGGCAGCGAGCGCGATCCAGAGCGCCGGTCCGTCCGCGCCGGACCGTGCCCCGCGGTGCGTGGTGTCCATCTTCATCGGGAAAAGAGACGCGTCCGTGTTCACGAAGTTACTCCGGTTGCTCCGAGTCCAAAGTCCCATGTCATTCGCAATTCACAATTCGCAATTTCCTCAAAACTCCATCGCCTTGAGCGCCGACGCCGCCTTGGCGCGCACGAAACCGTTCTCCGCCGGGTCCGACGCCTTCTCCCGCAGCGACTCGATCGTCCGCGGATCGGGCGATTGCTTGGCCGCCGCCGACAGGGCGTCGACCGCCACGAGCCGCACAGCCGGATTGCGGTCATTCTGGAGAGCGTCGAGAAAGGCCGCGCGGATGTCGGGACTGATCGGGAAGCCGGCCAGAGCGTCTGCGGCTTTCTTGCGGACGCCCGGATTCTGGTCCCGCTTCAGGGTCGCCGTGAGGGCCCGGACGATCTCCGGCGAGACCGCGCCGGAAGCGGCGCCATAGTGGGTGGAGACGAGATCGATGGCCTGCGCCTTCTCGCCCGAGGTTTGCGCGCCTCGGGAGACGAGGTAAGCGACCAGGCTGGCCACCGCCGGGTCTTCAGGCCGACCCACCACCGTCTGGTGAGATGTGAGGTCGAAAGAGACCGCGACCTTTCCTGCGGCGTCGGCGGGACGGTAGGACACGTTCGAGACGGCTCCCGACACCGGAGCCGCGGAGGCCGGCGCGACGGCCGGGGCGGCTTGTCGGGGCGCTTGAGGCGCGGGCCGGTGGGCCAGCCAGCCGACTCCCGCCGCGAGCAGGAGAGCCGCTGCTTGCGCCGCGTAGGACGGCCAACGGGAACGGGGCCGGAAATCGCGA